>JBGTLX010000416.1:0-4233 GCA_041743855.1 Rhizobiaceae bacterium
GCGAAGAAAACGGTCAGGGAGCCTGATTGGCGCGCCAGAAGAACGGGGGCCAGGGGGCAGCCGGTAGATCGGAGAGCGGGTCGGGAATTTCTCGGCTCGCAGAACAGACGCGCGCCGTCGTCATAGTGCCCATCCTGCCGCGCGCCTTTCGCGCCGAAGACGAAGCATCGCAACGTCCGAGATTGACCCGCTCGCCGGAAGCACGCCACGACGAAGCCGCAGGGCTTGCCCGCGCGATCGATCTGGATCTCGTGCACACTGCGATCGTCACCGTCAACGATCCGAAGCCGGCCACGCTCATCGGTACCGGCAAGGTCGAGGAATTCGCCGAGATCGTGAAAGAGGCCAATGCGGAGGTGGTCATTGTCGATCATCCTCTGACCCCGGTCCAGCAACGCAATCTGGAGAAGGCGCTCAACGCCAAAGTCCTTGATCGCACAGGCTTGATCCTCGAGATTTTCGGTCGCCGCGCCCGCACCAAGGAAGGCGCCTTGCAGGTCGAACTGGCGCGCCTGAATTACCAGAAGGGTCGGCTGGTCCGCAGTTGGACCCATCTCGAGCGCCAGCGTGGCGGCGCGGGATTTCTCGGTGGCCCCGGCGAAACCCAGATCGAGGCTGACCGGCGCGTTCTCCAGGACAAGATCGTCAAGCTGAAGCGCGAACTCGAAACCGTGCGGCGCACACGTGACCTGCACCGCGCCAAGCGCAAGAAGGCGCCGTTCCCGGTGGTCGCCATCGTCGGCTACACCAATGCCGGCAAGTCGACCCTGTTTAACCGCCTGACCGGGGCCGGCGTGCTCGCCGAAGACATGCTGTTCGCCACGCTCGACCCGACCTTGCGCCGCGTCCGGCTGCCGCACGGCACGCCGATCATCCTGTCGGACACGGTCGGCTTCATTTCCGATCTGCCGACCCATCTGATTGCCGCCTTTCGCGCGACCCTGGAAGAGGTTGTCGAAGCCGATCTGGTGATCCATCTGCGCGACATCTCCGATCCGGATACGGCTGCTCAAGCCGACGACGTCGAGCGTATCCTTCGCGATCTCGGCGTCGATGCGACCGACACGAAGCATGTCATCGAGGTCTGGAACAAGATCGACCGGCTGGACGAGGGCAACCGCGCGCGGCTTCTGGAAGTCGGTCCCGGCGAAAAACCGTCGCCGCCGATCGCGATTTCAGCGGTTACGGGCGAGGGGCTGGACCAACTCGCCGCCGTGATCGAGGAACTGCTTTCGGGTGAGTTGGAGCCGATGACGGTGATTCTCGCGCCCAGTCAGATGGCGCTGGTGGACTGGCTTTACCACAATGGCGATGTCGTTTCCCGAACCGACAACGAGGATGGCAGCGTGTCGATCGTGATCCAGGCGACTGCCAGCGCGCGCGAAGAGATCGACAGCAGAATCTCTCGCGCGAACAAGGGTTAGACGACGCTACTTAGCGCTTCGCCTGTTGCCAGAGTGCTTCCATCTGGTCCAGAGTCGCCTTTTCGAGATTGCCGCCGGAAGCGTCGAGCGCGCGTTCGACATGATGGAAACGGCTGCGGAATTTCTCGTTCGTGCCGGCGAGCGCCGCCTCCGCATCGAGTTTGAGGTGCCGTCCGAAATTGACCAGTGCAAACAGGACGTCGCCGAATTCGTCCTTGACGGACGCGGCATCGGCCTTGGCCATCGCTTCCCGCAATTCGCCGATCTCCTCCTCGATCTTGTCGAGGATGGGCGCCGCCTCGCTCCAGTCGAAACCGACCCGTGCGGCTTTCTCCTGAAGTTTTAGCGCTCTCGTCAGCGCTGGCAGGGCGACGGCAACGCCATCCAGATATCCCTTGCCATGGTCTTCCGGGTCCGATCCGCGCGCGACCCGCGCCTGCCGCTTGGCGGCTTTCTCCTCGGCTTTGATCTTCTCCCACATGCCCTTGGCCATACCGGCGCTGCGTGCGTTCTCGTCACCGAAGACGTGCGGGTGACGGCGGATCATCTTGGTCGTGATCGCCTCGACCACGTCGTTGAAGGAGAAGGAGCCTGCTTCCTCGGCCATGCGCGCATGGTAGACAACCTGCAGAAGCAGGTCGCCCAATTCGTCGCGGAGATCGTCAAGGTCGCCGCGCGCGATGGCGTCGGCCACCTCGTACGCTTCCTCGATCGTGTAGGGCGCGATCGAGGAGAAATCCTGTTCGATGTCCCACGGACACCCGGTCTCGGGCGCACGTAGCGCCGCCATGATTTCGATCAGTCGGGAAATGTCGCGGGAGGGTTGCATCGCTCATGCTAGCGACCCGGATGCGGCGTCGATACGGAAAGCATCAAAACAGCGGCGATTTTCCACAACCGGCCGCTTCGTCCTTGCCGTCGCGCCTTGCCGTTCCTATTCAGGACAGATGACCGCCGCCTAAGGCGACGGTCCGGCAGGTTTATGCGCATGCGCGAGGAAACGGTTTCCGGTCCTTTCGGTTTTTTCCTGCGTCGTTGGCGCAGGCAGGTTCCGCTCGACCTGTTGTTCTGGCGGGACATGCTCTTGATCGGTACGGCCCTAAACATCGCGACATCCGTTGCCTCGCTGGTAGCGCTCGGCCTGAAGGCGGACCTTGCGACGGCAATGCTCATCTTCCTGTCGCCGCTGCCCTACAACATCTTCCTTCTCGCCGCGGTATGGCGAACCGCGGAGTTGATCGAACCGAAGAAGGCGGCCTCCGTGCGAGTGGGCGCCGCCCTATGGCTGGTCGTGGCGACACTGCTTTAGTTCGCCGCCTCCCGCCGCAGCGCCTGCGCCATGCAGTGGATGCCGCCGCCGGTCTTGGAAATCTCACTCATATCGACCTTGGCTACCTCGAAGCCGCGCGCCTTGAGTTCGCCGATCAGCTTGCGGCTGACCACAGGCGCGATGACCCGGTCCTTGCCGAGCGACATGAAGTTGCAGCCGAGCGCCATAGTGTCCTGGAACGGCACGTCGATGATCTCGTGGCCCTTGCCCTTCAGCCAATCGACGATGCCGGGCTCGGTGCAATCGAGGCAGACGGCGGTCAGTTTTTCGGCGATCGGCACGACCATCAGGTCGATGTGAACGTAATATTCGTCGATGAAGGCGAGACGGGTTTCCCAGCCCTCCTTATCGAACCAGGCCTGAACCTGGCGCGCGCCTTCTTCCTGTGTGCGCGCGCCGCCGCAGCCGATCAGCACGCAGCCCTCCTCGATGACATTGAAATCGCCGCCCTCGAACGTGCCGGCGGTGACCATATCGTAGATCGGGATGCCGAGCTTTTCGTAGGTGCGGATCGCCGCGTAGTTCTCGCCGCGCCGCCACCAGTTGGCCATGGCCGTGATCACCGCGCCGTAGGGCGTCATAACGCTCGAATCGCGCGAGTAAACCTGCATCGGCAGTTCCGGCTCCGGCTCGTGCCAGTGGACGTTCACGCCGAAATGCTCGTAGGCTGCGACGAGATCCTTGTGCTGGGCTTGCGCGATCTGGACGTTGCAGGGCGCCTCGCGCAGATGCTTGCGCGACAGCGAGCTGGTCGACAAATGGCGCAGGAAATTGGGTGAGCCCAACAGCACGTCGGTCAACGGGTCGGTCTCGTTGCGAAAGCCCCATCCGGTCAGCGGCGCGGTCCCGCCGGACGGGTTGCGGCGCTGGAGGGAGAAAGTTTCGCCGGTCGAAATGCGTTCATGCCGTGTCATGGTCCGTCTCCTTGGGGTGGGCGTTCGGGGATGGTCGGAATCCACCAGTCGCGGTCGCGCGCGGTGGTGACATATTCGGGCCAGCGGAAATGGATCGGCGGTTCGTAATCGCATAGCGGCGCGATCCATTTGGAGCCGCCGATGCCGCCGCCGGTGCGCTCGACGAATTCGCGTTTTGCCTCGTCGCGCGCGGAGTCATCCTGCAACAAGCGCAGGGCGGTCAGCGCGACGACCTTCGAAGCGCAGACGACCATTGGATCGATGGTTTCGGGAATGCCGCCCAGCGCGTTCATCACCCATGCCGGATAGGCAAAGCCCGACGGCGCTCGCAAGGCCGGTCGCGCGATGTAAAAGCGGCACGTCGGCGCATGCCAGCTCATGTCGGTGTAGTCGTCCGAGGTCGAATTCAGCTGCGACGGAGGCAGATCGCGCCTCAGGATCGCTTCGGCATCCTGCGGCTAAATAAAATGATCGCATTCGGCAATGAACGGGTCGTCCATGGCCTCGGCCCCAGCATTGACCTGGATTTCGCGCGCGATAGCCTTGGCCAGATCGTTCCAGCGGG
>JBGTLX010000417.1:0-1879 GCA_041743855.1 Rhizobiaceae bacterium
CCGCGATTTTTGCGCGGCTTTCCTCAACATCGATCTGCAGGCCGTCGGCAACTGGGCCGAGCGCAACAACATCGCCTACGGCTCGTATCAGGAACTGGCCGCCCACGCCCAAGTCTATGAAATGCTTGCCGGCCATGTCGAGGAGACCAATCTGCGCCTGTCGCGGGAGCCGATGATGGCCGGCGCCCAAATCCGGCGTTTTTTGATCCTCCACAAGGAACTCGACGCCGACGATGGCGAACTGACGCGCACGCAGAAAGTCAGGCGCTCCTTCGTCGCCGAACGCTATCAGGCGTTGATCGAGGCGCTCTACGACGGCTCGGCGGAAAAATATGTCGAAACCGAAATGACCTATGAGGATGGCCGCAAGGGCACGGTTCGCGCCACGGTCCGGATCATGGACGCCAGTACCCATGGCATCATCGCTAACCTGCCCGGACTGGATGCGGCGGCATGAATGCGCGGCCGGAACCGCAGACCCTCGAAGCGCGCGATGACGGCATTAAGCCCGGCGGCCTCCTGATGGACGTCAGGAATGTCTCGCTGGCCTTTGGCGGCGTGAAGGCGATAACCGATATCTCCTTCGACATCAGGAAGGGCGAAATCCGCGCCATCATCGGGCCCAACGGCGCCGGCAAGACGTCCATGCTGAATGTCATCAACGGCTTCTACACCCCGCAGAAAGGGACGATTGCGTTTCGCGGGCGCGAGCGCCGCTCGATGAAGCCGCACCATGCCGTCCGCCAGGGCATTGCCCGCACGTTCCAGAACGTTGCGCTATTCAAGGGCATGTCGACGCTCGATAACATCATGGCCGGCCGCTCCGTCCACATGCGGCGCAATCTGTTCTGGCAGATGCTGTGGCATGGTCCGGCGCTGGCCGAGGAGATAGAGCATCGCAGGCAGGTCGAGGAGATTATCGATTTCCTCGAAATCCAGCACATCCGCCGCACGCTGGTGGGCAAACTGCCCTACGGGCTGCAAAAGCGGGTGGAACTCGGGCGGGCGCTGGCGATGGAGCCGTCGCTGCTGCTTCTGGACGAGCCGATGGCCGGGATGAATCTCGAGGAAAAGGAGGATATGAGCCGTTTCATCGTCGAGGTGAATCGGCAACGCGGCACGACGATCGCGCTCATCGAGCACGATATGGGCGTCGTCATGGACCTTTCGGACCGGGTCGTCGTTCTCGACTACGGAAAGAAGATTGCCGACGGCATACCCGACAGCGTTAAATCCGATAAACTCGTTATCGACGCCTATCTCGGCGTCGCTCATTGAAAGGCTGACTCCATGGATCTATCCAATCTGGACATCTCGACCCTGCCGCTCTCGCCCTTGATCGCGCTGATTGCCGGCGTGCTGATCCTGATCATGCCGCGGCTGCTCAACTTCATCGTCGCGCTCTATCTGATCGTCATCGGGGTGCTCGGGCTGTTTCCGCAACTCGCCGGGTAGGAAGACGGGCAGGGCGCGACAGCCTGCAGTGAAGGGAGACGAACGCGTTGGATTTCCTGCACTCCATCCTGGTAAAACCCTTCGCCGACATGGCCGGCGCGCCCGATTTCCTGCTGCAGGTGCTGTGGGAGGGGCTTGTCGCCGGCGTGCTCTACGCGCTGATCGCACTCGGCTTCGTGCTGATCTACAAATCGTCTCGCATCTTCAATTTCGCGCAAGGCATCATGGTGGTGTTCGCGGCGCTGACGCTGGTCGGCCTGCATGAGGCCGGCGTTCCGGCGCTGCTCGCCGTTCCGCTGACGCTCGCCGTCATGTTCGTGCTGGCGGTCGCCATCGAGCGCGTCGTGCTGCGCCCGCTGGTCAACCAGCCCGACATCGTCCTGTTCATGGCCACGATCGGCATCACGCTGTTTCTGATCGGCTT
>JBGTLX010000418.1:0-4856 GCA_041743855.1 Rhizobiaceae bacterium
CCGCCTGGGACAACAAGGGCGGCCGCCGAAAGGCCGCACGTGGAATTGCCCCTGGTGAAGTCGCTGCTGAGCTGCTGGCTGCCGGACAGGAAGGGCAGCGCCCGCTGGGTGCCCAGCGTGCGGAAAATGCTCTTGTCGACGCGGCGCGTTTCGGTGACGCGGCCGCCGGGGCTTGCAATCACGGAGTCGCACCGGCTCGACAATTGCGAACACCCGCCACCGCCGCAGAAGCTGGCCGAACCCTTCAACAGGACCATCGCGGTCGTGCCGTCGGGCGCAACGAAGAAGTCGAACGTCGTGCCGCGCACGCCGATCGTTCCCGAGGGCGTGCGGATCTCGTAGGCCGTGGATTTCGAGCGGCCGCTGATCCAGCGGAACGTGCCCGTGGCCGCCTTCATCGTCAGCTTTTTTACGGATCCGCTGTCGTCGAAGACGAACTTGTCGACGACGACGGAAGAACTCCAGCCGATGGCGAGCTTGGTGCCGTCCCGGAACAGGAACTGGCCGAGCCCGGTCCTCGATGTGCGGATGCGCTCGTTGCGATGGATGGGGCTGCGCACGACCACCGGGCCATAGGCGCCGGTAACGGAGGTTTCGATGCGAACGGCTTCGCCCACCTGCTCGGCGGCAGCCGCCGACAGCGGATCGCAGAGCATGAAAACCAGCGTCAGGAACGCGGCGCGGCTCAAGGATGACATCACCCCCTCCTCCCGCCAATTCATACCATATGCCGAAAGGGCGCGCCGCCGCCGGCCCCGTCAACAATTCTAGCTAGCATCATTGATTTACCCGCCAGGCGAGGCATAGACCGCATGGCGCACCATCCGATGACGGTGGAGCCACCGTGCTCCCGCGGCATTTTCGTCGAGATCGAGGCCGAAACCACCCCGGATCAAGTCCGGGGCAGGCTCTTTTCGGGATCATGCGCTAGCCGTGCTTCACCAAGCGATAAAAAACCGCGAGAGACGAAAGGCTCTATCCACGATAAGTGACGGAAGTGACGGTTTACAAATACAAGGCAGCCTAACGCCAACGCTTCGGCTATCAGGCGACAGCGAGCTCAGTTAACCTGTTGTCCCCGCTTTTGTGATCCAGCAGGCGCGCGATGGCGTCGCTGTCGACCGGCCTTGAGAACAGATGTCCCTGTCCGTCGTCGCAGCCCAGGATGCGGAGTATCTCGGCCTGTTCCGCCGTCTCGATGCCTTCGGCGATGGTGCGTATGCCCAGGCCTTCCGCCAGCGCCTTGATGGAACGAATAATAGCCATGGCGTGGCCGTCGCCGGGAATGCCGGTAACGAAACTCTGGTCGATCTTGATCTGGGCAATAGGAAAGCGGTGCAGATAACCCAGCGAGGAATAGCCGGTCCCGAAATCGTCCAGCGCGAACGTGATCCCCATCGCCAGAAGCCGATCGAAAATTCCCTTCAGCCGATCGCTTTCCTTCACGAAAGCCGATTCAGTGATCTCAAGCTCCAACCGACCGCCCGGCAAGCCGGACGCTTGCGTCGCCTGCTTGACCGCCGCCACCAGATCGCCCGTCTCGAACTGGATGGAAGAAATGTTCACTGCAATCCTGATGGGATCCGGCCAGCCCATCGCATCGCTGCAGGCGGTCGAAAGGACCCAGGCGCCGAGGCGGTGTATCAATCCCATCTCCTCGGCCACGGGAATGAACAGAGTGGGGGAGATAAGTCCCTTTGTCGGATGTCTCCACCGCAGCAACGCTTCGGCCCCCATGACCTCACCCGATTTGAGCGCGATCTGCGGCTGATAGACGACCTGAAACTCGCCATTCTCAAAAGCCGTGACCAGATCGTTTTCCATTTCGAGCCGCGCCAGCCGATCCTTTTCCATCCAGCTTTCGAACAGGACGACCTGGTTGCCGCCGGCGCGCTTGGCGCAATAAAGAGCGGCGTCGGCTTGACGCATCATCCCGCTCGCCGTCTCACCGGGCTCGGCCCACCAGCCAACGCCGACGCAGGTATCGATGGAGATCCGGTGGCCGGCCAGTTCGAAGGGTTTGCCAATCGCGGCGACGAGCGCCGAGGCTTTGGCCTCGGCAACTTGCGGCGAGCCTGCCGGGAGCAGTGCGGAAAATTCGTCGCCGCCCACCCTGGCGACATAGGCGGTCTCGCCCAGCGCTTCCCGGGCGCGGCGGGCCGTTTCCACAAGCACCTTGTCGCCGATAGCGTGTCCCAGCGAATCGTTGACGGCCTTGAAGCGGTCGAGGTCGAAATAGAGAAGCGTCAAGCCGCCACTGCGGCTCGCTGCCATGGGCATTTCGCTCAGCCGCTGCTCGAGCGCCCGTCTGTTGTGCAGCCCCGTCAGCGTGTCATGAAGCGCAAGGAAGCGCATATTATCCTGCGCAAGCTGCCGTTCGGTCACATCGCGGATGCTCAGGCAGACGAAGACAGCATCGTCGATCTCTTCGTCATCATCGGAGATAGCTTCCAGGCCGAATGGCGCAACCGTGTATTCCAGAATGCGCTGCACGCCGTCCGAGTCGATAAGGGTTTGCTGCAAGGGCTGCCGCCATGACACGGAGCCGCCCGCGAATATCCGGCGACCGTTTCGGACGTTGTCTCCAATGCCGTGAGGCAGGTCGTCCAGGCAGGCTGCACCGTCAACCGCGAGAAGCTCGCCGGCAAGCCTGTTGATCCGAATTATCCGGTCCTGGCCGTTCAGGATGACGATTCCGTCGAAACCATCCTCGATCACGCGCTCCAGCATGTTGCGGCCGTTTCGCGTCTCCGTCCGGGCCACCCAGAGAAGAAGCCGCCGCAGATCAAATTCACGCGTCACGGCCCAGACCGCAAGTCCCGCGGACACGACATGCGTACTGGCGGTTGCGAGCACGACGCCGTGGCTGACCTGGAGGTAAAGAGCTAAAGCCTCGGCGGCCAGCGAGACGGCGCCGACACCGATCAGAACACGTTTCGAGCCGATGCGGCCGAGCCCGGCCATAGCGAACAGGGCCAGCGCAATCAGAAGAAGCACCGGCATTTCCAGATGCTCCAGTTCGCGGCCCTGAAGCAGCGTCTCGGTCGCCAGCGCCAGAATGGTCGAGCCGGAAATAACGCCGCCGACAGGCACGGAAAAAAGGTCACGCAGTTCGAGCGCCGTCGCGCCTACAATGAGGGTCTTTCCGGCAATAGCCTGGGGCGCTACTCTTTCGTTGAGAACATCGACGAAGGAAAAGCGCGCAATCCCAGCCGCCGCGATGGAAAAATCTATGCCGAACTCGCCTTCCAGCCGCTCGGCGCCGGAGAGAACGGAGGGCAGCGATGCAAGCGTTTCATCGCCCGTCTTGACCGCAAAGGGAAAGCTTCGAACCCGTCCGTCGGAATCGACGGGCACGTTGACGATCGCCGGCCAGGATTGCTGCAACAGAAGTTCTATAGGCATGGAAGGGACCAGCCGGCCGCCACCGACCGTTTGTTCCTGAACGAAGGCGGCCAGAAACGTCTCGGCGCCGCCCGACCGGGACAGAGAATCGGCAAAGGAGGCATCTGCTTCCGGCGTCGAAGACGCACTGAAATCAACGTCGAAAGCTATCCGGGTGGCGCCCAGCCGGCTGGCCGCTTCGACGAGTTCCCCATGCAGCGTTCGCGGCCACGGCCACACGCCGATTTCGGCCAGGCTCTTGGCGTCGATGTCGACAAGAACGATCGTACCTGTCGGCGCGCGTTCCCTGACCTGAAAGCGCAGAGCCGCGAGCCGGTTGTCCAGAAAGTCGGTCAGTCCGGACGCAGCGGCCATCAGGCAACCAAATCCCAGCGCGAGAACGAGGCAGGCCCTGCCAAGGTATGGAGAGGCGCGTTTTCTCACTGTGCATCCTGAGGTCGGTATGAGAAGCGAATGACGGCGCCAATGACGCTAACGTCTCTTGCCCTTGTCGTCCTTGTCGTCCTTGTCGTCCTTGTCGTCCTTGTCGCCCTTGTCGCCCTTGTCGCCCTTGTCGCCCTTGTCGCCCTTGCCGTCCTTATCGCCCTTGCCGTCCTTGCCAGATCCTGTGCCGGAGCCCTTGCCAGTTCCTTTGCCGGACCCCTTGCCAGATCCCTTACCTACCCCTTTGGCCTGCCCTTTGGCTTTGCCGGGAACGCCAACCGCCGATGTCACGCTTTTCCCATGGGTTGTCAGACCGCCTGCCTGGCTAAGCGTGCTTGCCCGCTGGCCCGCCCCGACGTCCGCACTTTCGCCACTCCGCAGATCCGTCACCTGAACGAGGCCTCGCGACACGTCGACGGTGGACCGGGCCCTATTCACGTGAATAACGAATTTCGTCCCCTTCACGACGGCAGCAAGATAGGGAGTCGAAATCGAGAAATGTGGCCGCCGCCGCTTTTCGATGTCGTAGTCGATCATGCCGGTGTGCTGCACCACCCGCGTTTTGCTGCCGAGGAAGCCGGCGGAGGTGACGACGGCAATGCTGCCGGGAGACATCGATATCGAGCTGTCGCCCTTCACGAGGCGGAGTCGGCCATTTCCGGATGTCGAAATGGTGAGGCCTTCTCGCACCCTCATTTGCGGTTTCAGCCTGACGGGCTGCCGGCCTTCGGAAACCGCCCACACATTTCCGGAAACCCTTTCCACAAGCCAGGCTTCGGCGAAGCCGAGATTGATATTGAGGATAAGAACAAGAAGCCCGCCGACAAGGACAGACAGAGTGTGTTTCATGAGCGCCTCCCGATGCTTTTTTCCATGATGTCCTCCAGAGGCTAAGCTCCAGTGAAGTTTCATGGTCACCAAATTGTAACGCTCGTTAAAAAAGGTGGAGAAGCACCAAGGGATTAGCATCTGATAGCTTGCGGAAATGCCGATCCGAGCTCTCCACAGGGGGCGAGGGAAGGCCGCGC
>JBGTLX010000419.1:0-7004 GCA_041743855.1 Rhizobiaceae bacterium
CGTCTTCGCCGTTGCCAGCCAATGGAAGCGCAGGCGTTTCCGCTGCGGCCTCCTCTCCCCAGCGGGGAGAGGGTGGTTCGCGAAGCGGTCCGCAGGACGGTGAGGGGGCGACCCGTGCTTCCCCACTGGCGCGTCGACTCGCGCGAGAATCTGATGTCGACATCACCACAATCACCGGCTCCGGTCCGCATGGGCGCGTGGTCAAGGCCGATGTCAAGGCGGCAATTGCCGGCGGTGGAGCCAAGGCCGCGCCCGCCGCAAAAGCCGAGCCGGGCGCTGCGCCTGCTGCCGCTCCGAAAGCGATGTCGGACTCGTCAGTCCTCAAACTCTTCGCCGAAAGCTCCTACGAGTTGATCCCGCATGACAATATGCGCAAAACCATCGCGCGGCGGCTGGTCGAGGCCAAAACCACCATTCCGCATTTCTACCTCACCGTCGATTGCGAACTCGACGCGCTGCTTTCGCTGCGTTCGCAACTCAACGCGGCGTCGCCGATGAAGAAGACCGAAAAGGGCGAGGTTCCGGCCTACAAGCTCTCGGTCAACGACATGGTCATCAAGGCGATGGCGCTGGCGCTGCGCGACGTGCCGACCGCCAACGTCTCATGGACCGAGGCCGCGATGGTTCAGCACAGGCATGTCGATGTCGGCGTCGCGGTGTCGATCCCGGGCGGGCTGATCACGCCGATCATCCGCCAGGCCGACACCAAGACTTTGTCGGTCATCGCCAACGAGATGAAGGATCTGGCGGCAAGAGCCCGCAACAAGAAGCTGAAGCCCGAAGAATACCAGGGCGGCACCACGGCCGTCTCGAACCTTGGCATGTTCGGGGTCAAGGATTTCGCGGCCGTCATCAACCCGCCACATGCGACGATTCTGGCCGTCGGCGCGGGCGAGGAGCGGGCGGTGGTGAAGAAAGGCGAGATCAAGATAGCCACGATCATGTCGGTGACGCTCTCGACCGACCACCGCGCCGTCGACGGCGCGCTCGGCGCCGAACTCATGGTCGCCTTCAAGCGCCACATCGAAAACCCGCTGGGAATGCTGGTGTGAAGCGGTTCGGCGCAAGTCCCTCTCCCTTGCGGGGTGCCGAGGGACGCGCGAGACCCTCCCCCTTGCGGGGAGGGTGGCCCGCAGGGCCGGGTGGGGGTGGTGACGCTGGGCTGTGCGGCGGAGATTGACGATGCCTTGGAAGCAATTACCTTCGAAAGTCATCACTCCCGCAGCCAAGTCCAATGCACGGCTGCTTCGCCGTTCGATGACCGAAGCGGAGAAGCAACTCTGGAAATATCTGCGAGGTGATTTCGCCGGCGCTGGTACCCATTTTCGCAGACAAGTTCCAATTGGCCCATATGTCGCTGATTTCTGTTGTCTCAAACATGGGCTGATTGTCGAACTCGACGGAGAGATTCATGCAACCGCTTCCGCGAAATCCTATGACAAGTCGCGCGATCAGGCGCTCCAGGCCGGCGGTTATCGCGTCTTGAGATTTTCCAACGCCGAGACTTCGTTGGATTTCAGGTCCGTGCTCGACTGCATAGCCAATGCGCTTGCCAGGACCACCCCCACCCCTGACCCCTCCCCGCAAGGGGGAGGGGAATACCGTGGAATTGTGACGCAAGGAGAGTTCCGTGGCTGAGACCTACGACGTCATCATCATTGGCTCTGGCCCCGGCGGCTACATCGCCGCGATCCGCGCTGCACAGTTGGGCTTGAAAACGGCGATTGTCGAACGCGAGCATCTGGCCGGCATCTGCTCCAACTGGGGCTGCATCCCGACCAAGGCGCTGCTTCGTTCGGCGGAAGTGATGCATCTCGCCACTCATGCCAAGAATTATGGCCTGAAGATCGAAGGCACGGTCACGGCCGACCTGAAAGCCGTCGTCGCCCGCTCACGCGGCATCGCCGAGCGCATGAACGGCGGCGTCGGTTTTTTGATGAAGAAGAACAAGGTCGACGTGATCTGGGGCGAAGCGAAACTGACAAAGGCCAATGAGGTCGTCGTCGTTGCCGAGATGTCAAAAAAGCCGATGCAGCCGCAGGCGCCGCTTCCGAAAAACACCAAGGGCGCGGGGACTTATACCGCCAAGCACATCATCATCGCCACTGGCGCGCGGCCGCGCGCGCTGCCCGGCATCGAGCCGGACGGCAGACTGATCTGGACCTATTTCGAGGCGATGGTGCCCCCGGAAATGCCGAAATCCCTGCTGGTGATGGGCTCTGGCGCGATCGGCATCGAGTTCGCCTCGTTCTACCGGACCATGGGGGTCGATGTGACCGTGGTCGAAGTCATGCCGGCGGTGATGCCGGTTGAGGATGCGGAGATCTCGGCCTTTGCGAAAAAGCAGTTTGAGAAGCAGGGCATGAAAATTCATCTTGAGGCGAAGGTGACCAAGGTCGATAAGGCCGCGAACTCCGTCACCGCGCATGTCGAAATGAAGGACGGCAAGGTCGAGAAGATCACCGCCGACCGCATGATTTCGGCCGTCGGCGTGCAGGGCAACATCGAAAATCTCGGCCTCGAAGCGCTCGGGGTCAAGACCGATCGCGGCACCATCGTGATCGACGGCTACGGCAAGACCAATGTGCCGGGCCTTTACGCCATCGGCGATGTCGCGGGTCCGCCCATGCTGGCCCACAAGGCCGAGCACGAGGCGGTGATCTGCGTCGAAAAGATCGCCGGACTGGCGGGCGTTCACCCGATGGACAAGCTGAAGATTCCCGGCTGCACCTATTGCAACCCTCAGGTCGCATCCGTCGGCCTCACCGAAGCGAAGGCCAAAGCGGACGGCAGGGAAATCCGCGTCGGCCGGTTCCCGTTCGTGGCCAACGGCAAGGCCATCGCGCTGGGCGAGGACCAGGGCATGGTCAAGACTATTTTCGACAAGAAGACCGGCCAGTTGATCGGGGCCCATCTGGTCGGCGCCGAGGTCACCGAACTGATCCAGGGCTTTGTCGTCGCGATGAATCTGGAGACGACCGAGGAAGAACTGATGCACACCATCTTCCCGCATCCGACCATCTCGGAGACGATGAAGGAAAGCGTCCTCGACGCGTACGGCCAGGTGCTGAACGCCTGACGTGCAATATTTAGACTTGTAGCGAATCGGAACCGATGATTATTCTCAACCGTTTCAGGCATGCGGCAGAATCATTGCCAAACAAGGAGCGGGATTATGGAAAACGAAGGCGTAGGCTGGATTGCGGCTATCATCATAGGCGGCCTGGCGGGCTGGTTGGCCGAACAGTTCATGAAGAGCAATATGGGGATGTTGATGAACATCATCCTCGGTATCGTCGGAGCCATTGTGGCCAACGCCATTCTCGCTGTTTTGGGCGTGTCGCTCGGTGGCTGGATCGGTTATCTGATCGCCGGCTTCATCGGGGCGTGCATCCTCATCGCCATTGCACGAATGTTCCGCCGCTAGGACGCGAGCGGACGGGAGTTATTCCCGCTCAATGGGCCGCCTGGAGCGCAAGCTCCGGGCGGCTTTTCTTCAGCCAATCGAACACTTACATGAAGCATCTGCGGTCAGGCGCTATGCAGCCCCATGGCCGCGCGGGAAGGGCTTTATGGTAACGGTGGTCGACCTTTTGAACCATGCGCCGCGGGCGCGGCATCCCGAGAAGGCGCATCGGCCGGACCAGGACGTGCTGCGCAAGCCCGACTGGATCCGCGTCAAGGCGCCGACGTCGAAAGGCTATGCCGAGACGCGCGAGATCGTGAAGTCGCACAAGCTCGTGACCGTCTGCGAAGAGGCGGGCTGCCCCAATATCGGCGAGTGCTGGGAAAAAAAACACGCCACCTTCATGATCATGGGCGAGATCTGCACGCGCGCCTGCGCCTTCTGCAACGTCGCGACCGGCATCCCGACAACGCTCGACCAGGGCGAACCGGCGCGGGTCGCCGATGCTGTCAGGCAGATGGGTCTGACGCATGTGGTCATCACGTCGGTCGATCGAGACGATCTTGCCGACGGCGGGGCGCGCCATTTCGCCGAGGTCATCCGCGCTATTCGCGCGGCGACGCCCGCTACGACCATCGAAATCCTGACGCCGGATTTTTTGCGCAAGGAAGGCGCCCTGGAGATCGTGGTCGCCGCCAAGCCTGACGTGTTCAACCACAATCTGGAGACGGTGCCGTCGAACTATCTGACGGTTCGGCCCGGCGCGCGCTATTTCCATTCCATCCGGCTTTTGCAGCGGGTCAAGGAGCTCGATCCGTCGATCTTCACGAAATCGGGGATCATGGTGGGCCTTGGCGAGGAGCGGAACGAAATCCTGCAGCTCATGGACGATCTTCGTTCGGCCAATGTCGATTTCATGACCATCGGGCAGTACCTCCAGCCGTCGAAAAAGCATCACCCGGTGATCAGTTTCGTTACGCCTGAAGAGTTCAAATCCTATGAGACGGTGGGCAGGTCCAAGGGCTTCCTGCTTGTCGCGTCGAGTCCGCTGACACGCTCCTCCCATCACGCGGGAGACGACTTTGTCAGGCTTCGCGCGGCGCGAGAAAATCAGATGACAAGAACCGCGTAGCATACTGTTTTCATGCCGAAATTCCAAACAACCCGCCGCGTGTCACACGGACCTGAAAAGATGTTCGCGCTGGTTGCGGATATCGAGAAATATCCGGAGTTCCTGCCGCTTTGCGAGGCGCTATCGGTCCGCACGCGCAAGGAGAAGGACGGCAGGACCTTGCTCGTCGCCGACATGACAGTGGGCTACAAGGCGATCCGCGAAACCTTTACCAGTCAGGTCTTGCTGAAGCCGTCCGAGACGTCAATCGACGTGAAGTATCTCGATGGCCCCTTTCGCTATTTGACCAACGAATGGCGGTTCGAAGCTGCGGAGGACGGCGGGTCCCACGTCAACTTCTACATCGACTACGAGTTCAAGAGCCGAATACTCGGCGCGGTTATGGGCGCGATGTTCGATCGCGGGTTTCGCATGTTCGCGTCAGCCTTCGAGAAGCGGGCCGACGCGATCTACGGACCAGCGGGCTGATCATCGTTTAGCGCGCGAAGGCCTATGGCCAGCGCGTGCCGGACAGTCTCGCGCCGGATGAAATCCCGCCCGCGATTGTCGAAGATGCGACTTTCCGCGACGGGGTCCCGGTCACGCAAGGCCAGTCCAAACCAGACCAGCCCGACCGGCTTGTCGTCCGAGCCACCGTCCGGTCCGGCAATGCCGGTGACAGACAGAGCGATGCCTGAGTGGGAGTGCGCAAGCGCTCCCTTGGCCATTTCTAGCGCGGTCTGTTCGGACACGGCGCCTTGTGCGGTAAGAGTAACAGGCGATACGCCAAGCATGTCCATCTTGGCCTCGTTCGAGTAGGTGACAAAGCCCCGGTCAACCATTGACGACGACCCGGGAATATCAGTCAGCGTCGAAATGATCATGCCGCCGGTGCATGATTCCGCCGTGGCGACGAGGATTTTTCGCCGAGCACAGGCTCTTAGAAACCGGTCGGCGAGTTCCCCCAGATCTCTCACTCCGGCAATTCTCCGGGAAACACTACGCTGGCCGTCGAGATTGCGGCTATGCCCTCCTGCCTGCCGACAAAGCCAAGCGTTTCGTTTGTCGTCGCTTTGATCGAGACGCGGCTCTTCTCGATGCCGAGCATCGCCGAGACGGCATCGATCATCGCGTTGCGATGAGGTGCTATCCGGGGCGCTTCGCAAATCAGCGTGATGTCGGCGTTGGCGATGCGCCCGCCATTCTCCCGCACGATCCCCGCTGCGTGCTCGACGAAAATGCTCGAAGCAACGCCTTTCCATGTGTCGTCCGACGGTGGGAAATGCGTTCCGATATCGCCGGCCCCGCATGTCGCCAGCAGGGCGTCAGTCAGCGCGTGCAGGCCGACATCGGCGTCGGAATGGCCGGCAAGGCATTTGTCGTGCGCAATCCGCACACCGCAAAGCACGACATGGGCGCCCGGTTCCAACTGGTGAACGTCGTAGCCATTGCCAGTCCGGACATCAGGAAACTGTATGCCGCGGCCGGCCAGGCGTTGATCGGCCATGACGATATCCTTTGCCCAGGTGAGTTTGACATTGTCTGGCGAACCCGAGACGAGCCGAACCGGAATTCCAGCCCATTCGGCGATAGCGGCATCGTCGGTGAAGTCGGTTCGGCCGAGTTGGAAGGCTTGCTCATGCGCTGCCAGGATCGGCAAATAAGGAAAGCCCTGCGGCGTCTGCGCCGCGTGAAGGTTGATCCTTGGAACCGTCTCGATGATGGTTCCGTCCGGCGCTCCGCGCTTGAGCGTATCGGATACCGGAACCGCCGGCAGCGCCGCCTGGCGATCTTCGATCATGGCGATGGTCCGGTCGATGAGCGCGGCGTCGACGAATGGCCGGACGCCGTCATGGATCAGCACGGCGGCCGGCGCGTCGTCCTTGAGCGCAAGCAGCGCCAGCCGGGTGGACTCCTGACGTGTCGCGCCGCCATGGACGAGTGAAAGACGTCCGGCAAATTCCTGTGTCGCCGCGCTGAAGAGGTGCTCGTCGTTGGGATGAATGGCCACAACTATCCTGCCGATTTGCGGGTGATTGGCGAACGAATCGATCGTCATCGCGATGACGGCACGGCCCCCGATCGTGCGATATTGTTTCGGCCCATCGGTCTGGCCAGCGCGTTCGCCGCGGCCAGCCGCTACGATTACGACGCCAACCCCGGACCGAATGGTTGAAACAATCTCCATGCTAAGACGCATAGTCGCAGGCCACACGCAAAACCAGAGCTTTCCGGAAGCGTTTCATTTTTCGAGGCATATCGAGATTGCGTGCGGGACCGGGACTGGCTATTGAACGGGCAGTATTGAAACGGTGCTTGGTTTTTGTGCATGAACAATGTCGGTAGACTCGCGGAGCCGCTCGACCTCGGCGGATTAAAGATCCGGAACCGGGTCTTTCTGGCGCCCATGTCGGGCGTGACGGATCAAGCCTTCCGCGTCCGGGCCTACGCGCATGGTGCGGGGCTTGTGGTGTCAGAGATGGTCGC
>JBGTLX010000420.1:0-2621 GCA_041743855.1 Rhizobiaceae bacterium
CCCTTGTCGTCGACATCGCCGATGGCCAGGCAGCGGATGACCAGCGTCTTGCCCTTCTCGATGTCGACGAAGATCTCGTCCTCGCCCTTCATGCCGTAGAAATAGACCGGCGTCGGCAGCACGCTGACCGGGCCATAAATCTCCTGCGCGCCGCAGAAATCGGAAAACACTTTAGGGTACATCAGGAAAGACGCGAACTCGTATTCCGACAGCTTCTTGCCGAGTTTTTCCTCAATCTCCTTGCGGCTCGACTTCAAATCAGCCGGCTTGAGCAGCGAACCGGGCCGCACCGTGATCGGCTTTTCGCCCTTCAGCGCCTTCTTCTGCAATCCCGCCGGCCAGCCCCCCGGCGACTGGCCGAGATCGCCGCGCAGCATGGAAATGACCGAGTCGGGAAAGGCTATGTCCTTGGCCGGGTTCTCGACATCGGCGACGGTCAAATCCTGGCTGACCATCATCAGCGCCATGTCGCCGACGACCTTGGAGGACGGCGTCACCTTGACGATGTCGCCGAACATCAGATTGACGTCGTGATAGGCCTGCGCGACCTCGTGCCAGCGCGCCTCCAGCCCCAGCGACCGCGCCTGCTCCTTCAGATTGGTGAACTGGCCGCCCGGCATTTCATGCAGATAGACCTCCGAGGCCGGTCCCTTGAGGTCGCTTTCGAAGGCCGCATACTGGTTGCGCACCGCCTCCCAGTAGAACGAGATTCGCCTGATCCAGTGCGGATCGAGGCCGGGATCGCGGTCGTCGCCCTTCAGCGCCTCGGCAATGGAGCCCAGGCAGGGCTGCGAGGTGTTACCCGAAAAAGACTCCATCGCGGCGTCGATGGCGTCGACGCCGCTCTCGACCGCCGCAAGCACGGTCGCGGCCGACAGCCCGGAGGTGTCATGCGTGTGGAAATGAATCGGCAGGTCGGTTGCTTCGCGCAGCGCCTTGAACAGTATTTTCGCGGCGGCCGGTTTGAGCAGGCCGGCCATGTCCTTGACGGCAATGATGTGCGCGCCGGCCTTTTCCAGTTCCCCGGCCAGCCCGGCATAGTAGTTCAGGTCGTACTTTGCCCGCGCAGGGTCGAGAATATCGCCAGTGTAGCAGATCGCCGCCTCGCACAGCTTTCCCTCGGCGCCGACAGCGTCCATCGAGACGCGCATATTCTCGACCCAGTTCAGGCAGTCGAACACACGGAACAGGTCGATGCCGCCGGCGGCTGCCTGTTTGACGAAATGCTGAACGACATTGTCGGGGTAATTGGTGTAGCCGACGCCATTGGCCCCGCGCAGCAGCATCTGCAGAAGCAGGTTCGGTGCGGCCTCGCGCACTTTGCTAAGCCGCTCCCATGGGTCTTCGGTGAGGAAGCGCATGGCGACGTCGAAGGTCGCGCCCCCCCAGCATTCGAGCGAGAGCAAGTGCGGCAAGGCCCGCGCATAGGTTCCGGCGATCCGGGCTATGTCGTGGGTGCGCATCCGTGTCGCCAGCAGCGATTGGTGTCCGTCGCGCATCGTCGTATCGGTGACGAGCACCTGCGGCTGCGCGCGCATCCAGGCGGCGAATTTTTGCGGCCCGAGCATGTCGAACCGCTGCTTCGAGCCATCCGGTATCGGCCCGTTCAGATAGGGTACGACGGGCGCGGCAGCGTCGGCTTTCGGCATCGGCCGGCCGCGCGTCTCGGGATGGCCGTTGACCGAAACGTCGGCAAGATAGTTGAGCAGCTTGGTCGCCCGGTCCTGCCGCTTCACCTGCGCAAACAGTTCGGGCGTCGTGTCGATGAACCGCGTCGTGTAAGAATTGTCGCGAAAACTCGGATGGTTGATGATGGCTTCGAGGAAGGTCAAGTTCGTCGCCACGCCGCGGATGCGAAATTCCCGCAGCGCCCGGTTCATGCGGGCGATCGCCTCGCCCGGCGTCGGCGCCCAAGCGGTGATCTTTTCAAGCAGCGGATCGTAGAAACGCGTGATGACCGCGCCCGAATAGGCCGTGCCGCCATCGAGCCTTATCCCAAAACCGGTCGCGCCACGATAGGCGGTGATGCGGCCATAGTCAGGAATGAAATTCTGCTCGGGGTCTTCCGTGGTGATCCGGCATTGCAGCGCGTGGCCGTTCAGCCTGATGTCGCCCTGAGCAGGAACGCCGGATTCCGGTGTGCCGATCGCAAACCCGTCGAGGATGTGGATCTGCGCCTTGACGATGTCGATGCCGGTCACTTGTTCGGTAACGGTATGCTCGACCTGGATGCGCGGATTGACCTCGATGAAATAGAATTTGCCGGTGTCGGCATCCATCAGGAATTCGACGGTGCCCGCGCCGATATAGGCGGTAGCCTTGGCGATGTTCAACGCATAGGCGCACAGTTCCTCGCGCTGGCCTGCATCGAGATAGGGCGCCGGCGCGCGCTCGACCACCTTCTGGTTGCGGCGCTGGATCGAGCAGTCGCGCTCGAACAGATGCACCGCGTTGCCATGGGTGTCGCCCAGCACCTGCACCTCGACATGGCGGGCGCGCTCGATCAGCTTTTCGAGATAGACTTCGTCCTTGCCGAAAGCCGCCTTCGCCTCGCGCTTGCCCTCCGTCACTTCACGGGCGAGATCGGCTTCCGCGCGGATCGCCCGCATGCCGCGCCCGCC
>JBGTLX010000421.1:0-2216 GCA_041743855.1 Rhizobiaceae bacterium
CGTTGAGCGCTTCTTCAACAAACTCAAACACTTCCGAGCCGTCGCAACGCGCTACGACAAACGTGACGACAACTTCCTCGCATCCGTCCAACTCGCCTCGATCAGGATATGGTTGCGCCACAAGGAGTCGGTGACCTAGTCGTTCGGAACATATTTGAGCGTGCCGGCGATCCTATCTGCGCCGCCTGCATCGGACGGGTGCAGCACGCCGTCATTGACAGGCACTTCCTGAAAATCGAAGGGGCTCACCCCTGCCAGGCACGATACGTTGACGCCATATTGATCCGGGTCGGAGCGCCTCTGGTGATGCGTATAGATGCCGCATGTCGAGCAAAAATAGTGCTTGGCCGTCATTGTGTTAAATTGATAGACGCCGAGCACTTCCTGCCCCTCAAGGATGGTCAAGTCTCCCCGCTGCGCCGAAACCACGACCGCTCCGCGCATCCGGCAATAGGAGCATGTGCACCGGCGCGCCGTGTGCAAGCCGTTCGACAATTTGACGCTGAAGCGGACCTTCCCGCAATGGCAGGCGCCGTCCACTCGGTCGATATCGCGGTTCATCGGCAGCTCCATTCGATTGAGCCTTGTTAGCATGGGATGCCGGACCGTTCGAGCGGCTTGACTCGCATGCGAAGTTGCGATTCTTCCGGCTCTGCCGAGGAGCACGTATGATCCCTCCCAAAGACCTGAAAAAGCAGTTGCGCACCGAGGCGCTGGCGCGCCGCGACGCGCTGGATGCGGGCTGGCGCATCGAGGCATCGCTCGACATGGCCGGGACGGCCGGCGCGATGATCGACGTCGAGCCGGGAACGGTCGTCTCGGGCTTCTGGCCGATGCGCTCGGAGGTCGATGTCAGGCCGCTGATGTTTGCGCTGCGCGAAAAAGGCGCGCGTCTTTGCCTGCCGGCGATCCTCGACCGCGAAACGATCGTCTTTCGCGAACTGGTGCGCGGAGCGGCGCTCGTCGAGATGGGGTTCGGCACGGCGGGTCCGGGCGCGGAGGCCGACGTGCTCGAACCGTCAATCATGCTTGTGCCGGTCGCAGCCTTCGATTCGCGCGGCCACCGCATCGGCTATGGCGGCGGCTACTACGACCGCGCCATCGAGCGGCTTACCGCAAACGGCCATGCGCCGCGCCTGATCGGTGTGGCGTTCGATTGTCAGCAAGTGGCGCTTGTGCCCGACGAACCGCACGACGCGGTGCTGCCCGAAATCCTGACCGAAAGCGGGTTGCGCCGGTTCGACGCGTCTCTATAGAAAGAGCGATGAGACTGCTCTTCCTCGGCGACATGGTCGGCAAATCCGGACGAACCGCGGTGTGGGAGCAGCTTCCCGGGCTAATCTCGGATTTCAGGCTCGATTTCGTCATCGTCAACGGCGAGAACGCCGCCGGCGGTTTTGGCATCACCGAAGAGATTTTTCGCGAGACGCTTGCGGCGGGCGCGGACGTGGTGACCACCGGGAATCATGTCTGGGATCAGCGCGAGGCGCTGGTGTTCGCCGCCCGCGAGGAGCGCTTCCTGCGCCCCGCCAATTTCCCGAAAGGCACGCCAGGTCGCGGCTCCGGCGTCTATGTGGCCAAAAACGCGGCGCGCGTGCTGGTCGCTAACATCATGGGCAGAGTGTTCATGCACCCGGAACTGGACGACCCGTTCCGCGCCGGCGAGCGCGAACTTGCCGCGTGCCCGCTGGGCGAACAGGCCGACGCCGTGGTCATCGATTTCCACGCCGAAGCGACCTCCGAAAAAATGTGTTTCGGGCATTTCGTCGATGGGCGAGCAAGCCTGGTCGTCGGAACGCATACGCACCAGCCGACCGGCGACCACCAGATACTCAATGGCGGCACCGCCTACATGACCGATTCCGGGATGTGCGGCGATTATGATTCCTCGCTCGGCATGGACAAGGAGGAACCGCTGAACCGGTTTTTGTCGAAAGTGCCGAAAGGCCGCTTCG
Source organism: Rhizobiaceae bacterium (assembly GCA_041743855.1). Lineage (GTDB taxonomy): Bacteria > Pseudomonadota > Alphaproteobacteria > Rhizobiales > Rhizobiaceae > JBGTLX01. The sequence continues at coordinate 1,956 of JBGTLX010000421.1, forward strand.
AGGCCGCCAACGGCGCCGCGACGATCTGCGGCGTCGGCGTGGACATTTCCGACCGCACCGGGCTGGCCGAAAGGATCGCGCCGCTTCGCCGCGGTCCGCGGCTGGAAGAGACCGCTCCCTCTTTCTGGCAATGAACTGGACAAAGCGTATGTAGCTGTCTCCTCCGGTCATTGACGATTGCTGCGTCGCAACCTAACTGTGGCCGTATTCCTGCCTACCCGCGCGCCGGACACGGCCAACACGGATCATTGTCACCATGGA
>JBGTLX010000422.1:0-5544 GCA_041743855.1 Rhizobiaceae bacterium
GAGTCTTATTCCAAAGGCGGGTACATCGCTCGCGGTTTCGACGACATCGAGTGGCTCTAGCGGGCCGCTGCGAAAACGTCGCCGAAACCCAGCAATCCAGATTTCCGGGAGGAAAAAATGCCTGCACCTTATGAACTTACAGACGACAGCGTGGTCGTTATCATCGGCTCCGGCGCCGGCGGCGGCACGCTCGGCAACGAACTCGCGCAAAAAGGCATCGACGTCGTCATCCTCGAAGCCGGCGGACGGCACGAATATGACGCATTCATCAACGACGAATGGGAGAGTTTCGGCCAGCTTGCCTGGCTCGACAATCGGACGACGTCGGGCTCATGGCGCGTCGCCAAGGATTTCCCCAATCTGCCGGCGTGGATCGTCAAGGCCGTCGGCGGCTCGACCACGCACTGGGCCGGCGCATCGCTGCGTTTCCAGGAACACGAATTCAAGGATCTGACCCACTACGGCAAGATCGAGGGGGCCCATCTGCTTGACTGGCCGATCTCCCTTGCCGACCTCGAGCCCTACTACGCCAAGGCCGAGGACAAGATGGGCGTGACCGGGACCAACGGCATCGAACGCCTGCCGGGCAGTAACAACTTCAAGGTGCTGAAAGCCGGAGCCGACAAGATGGGCTATAAGGAATGCCACACCGGCAACATGGCGATCAACACCGCTGACCGCGACGGTCGCATGGCCTGCCAGCAGACCGGCTTTTGCTTCCAGGGCTGCAAATGGGGCGCCAAATGGTCGACGCTCTATTCCGAAATTCCGAAAGGCGAGGCGACGGGCAAGCTTGAAGTGCGGCCGAACAGCCATGTACTTAAGATCGAGCACGATGACACCGGCAAGGTGACCGGCGTCGTCTATGCCGACAAGGACGGCAACATGCAGAGCCAGAAGGCGCGCATCGTCGCGGTCGCCGGCAACTCCATCGAAAGCCCGCGCCTGCTGCTCAACTCGGCGTCGTCGAAATACCCGGACGGTCTTGCCAATTCGTCTGGCCAGGTGGGCAAGAACTACATGCGCCACACCACGGGATCGGTCTATGCGATCTTCGACAAGCCCGTGCACATGTATCGCGGCACGACCATGGCGGGCATCATCCAGGACGAGGCGCGCCATGATACGTCGCGCGGCTTTGCCGGCGGCTACGAACTCGAAACGCTGTCGATCGGCTTGCCCTTCATGGCGGCCTTCCTCAATCCGGGCGGCTGGGGCCGCGGCTTCACCACCGCGCTCGACCACTATGACAAGATGGCCGGCCTGTGGATCGTCGGGGAAGACATGCCGCAGGAACAAAACGCCATCACGCTGCATGGCGAACTGAAGGACAAGTTCGGCATGCCGATCCCGAACGTCAACTTCGTCGACCATCCCAACGACGTCGCCATGCGCAACCATGCCTACAAGCAAAGCACGGCGCTTTACGATGCGGTCGGCGCGACGCGCTCGTTCCCGACGCCACCCTATCCGTCCACGCACAATCTCGGCACCAACCGGATGAGCGAGAAGGCCGCGGACGGCGTCGTCAACAAGCATGGCCAGACGCACGACATCAAGAACCTGTTCGTGTCGGACGGCAGCCAGTTCACGACCGGCGCGGCGGAAAACCCGACGCTGACCATCGTGTCGCTTGCCATCCGCCAGGCCGACTACATCGCCCAGGAGATGGGCGCGAAAAATATCTAACCGCGACTGCTTTTATGAACCGACAGCCGGTGCCAATGCCAACGGGCAGAAGCGCCGGCTTTTTCTTTGCCCGCCGGATGCCTGCCGATATTTTCTACATATTTTAATTATGCATAAAATAATGGCACTCTTGGCCCTTCATGCGAAAAAAATCGGCCATCCCAAATCTCAAACATTCACTGCCCAATCAGTCCTGAAGGCTGCAGGGCGGTCAACGCATTGAAAAACAAACCTCTTTTAAAATCCTGTGGATGAGGGTCTGAACTGGCATAGCCGTTGCTTCGCTTGTTGCGGTGCAACAACCCTGTTCGGAGGTGTCCACATGAGGGGTCATTTATTCAACCTAACCAGGCTGGTGTCAGCGAGCGCGATCGCTGCGGGTCTGCTGATGTCGTCCGCAGCCATGGCGCAGGACGAAACGATCAAGGTCGGTATCCTCCATTCGCTGTCGGGAACGATGGCGATTTCGGAAACGACCCTGAAAGATACGATGCTCTTCCTGATCGACGAGCAGAACAAGAAGGGCGGACTTCTTGGCAAGCAGTTGGAAGCCGTGGTTGTCGATCCGGCGTCCGACTGGCCGCTTTTCGCGGAGAAGGCCCGTGAGCTGATTTCGGTCAACAAGGTTTCGGCCGTTTTCGGCTGCTGGACCTCGGTGTCGCGCAAATCCGTGCTGCCGGTGTTCGAAGAGCTCAATTCGCTGCTCTTCTACCCGGTGCAGTATGAGGGCGAGGAGAGTCAGCGCAACGTGTTCTATACGGGCGCGGCTCCCAACCAGCAGGCGATCCCGGCCGTCGACTATCTGATGAGCGAAGACGGCGGTTCGGTAAAGCGCTGGGTGCTCGCCGGCACCGATTACGTCTATCCGCAGACCACCAACAAGATCCTTCAGGCCTATCTGGTCGCCAAGGGCGTTGCGCCTGAAGACATCATGGTCAACTACACGCCTTTCGGTCATTCCGACTGGCAGACCATCGTCACCGACATCAAGAATTTCGGCTCCGCCGGCAAGAAAACCGCCGTCGTCTCCACCATCAACGGTGACGCCAACGTGCCCTTCTACAAGGAACTCGGCAATCAGGGCATCAAGGCCGAAGACATTCCGGTCGTCGCCTTCTCGGTCGGCGAGGAAGAACTCGCCGGTCTCGACGCCACGCCGCTGGTCGGCCATCTCGCTGCCTGGAATTATTTCCAGTCCGTCGACACGCCTGAAAACGCCGAGTTCATCGCGGCCTGGCAGGCCTATACCAAGAACGAGAAACGCGTCACCAACGACCCGATGGAGGCCCACGTGATCGGCTTCAACATGTGGGTCGAGGCGGTCGAAAAGGCCGGCACGGTGGACACCGACGCGGTGATCGAGTCGATCGTCGGCGTCTCGGTGCCCAACCTCACCGGCGGCTACTCGTCGATGCTGCCGAACCACCACATCACCAAACCGGTGCTGATCGGGGAAATCCAGGCGGACGGCCAGTTCGAGACCGTCTGGGAAACGTCGGGCCTCGTCGTCGGCGACGAGTGGTCCGATTATCTCCCCGACTCCAAGGACCTGATCGCCGACTGGCGGGCCCCGATGTCGTGCGGCAATTTCAACGTCGCCACCGGCAAATGCGGCGGCAAGGCCATCAACTGATCTGTCCTTCCGACAAGGTGCGTTGACCGCGCGCCCTTTCCGGGCGGGAACATCCTCCCCCCGCCCGGAAACCTTCCAGAAATGAACGAACGGCATTCTTTGATGTCCCTTTTTCGATTGCTGTCCTTCGTGGCTGCTTTGCTGATGTCGCCGGTCGCACCGGCTTCAGCCGACGAGGCCGAGTTGCGCTCAATCGTTGCGAAATTCGCGACGGCCAAGGGATTTCCCGCGACTGAAGCCATTGTCAGAGAATTGGCCGCGACAGGCGACCCGGCCGTCGAGAGGCCGCTGGTTGCGTTGTCCGAGGGCGATCTGCTTTTCCGCACGGCCGACAGACTGGTTTTCATGGGCAGGGAGTCCGGACGGACGGTTCAGCTTCTGGACCCACTGACCGGCGAGCCGTCAGGCGAAGCCGCCAAGGCCGAGATCACCAAGATAAAAGTCAACAACACTTTGCGCCGCGTGATACGCGATCTAACTGGCGCCCTGACGCTGGGCTCGGATGATCCTGCGGTTCGGCTCGCGGCCGCCGATACGATGTTCAGGACACCCAACCCGGGTTCGATAGAGGCGCTCGACACGGCGATCTCGGATGAGACTGTCGCAAGCGTCAGGTTAAAACTCGAACAGGCGCGCGCTTCCTCCGTGCTTGTGTCCGACCTGCCGGAGCCTGAAAAGCTCTCTGCTGTCGAAACCATCGGCGCGATGAGCAGCCGCGAGGCAGTGTCACTGTTGACAGCTTTTGCCGCCACGCAGGACGGCGCGCTCAAGCAGGCAGCCGACACCGCCATCGACAACATCAATGGCAGCCTTGCAGTCTGGGCCGCCGGCCAAAACATCTGGTACGGCATTTCGCTCGGCTCTGTCTTGCTTCTCGCGGCGATCGGCCTTGCCATCACCTTTGGCGTCATGGGCGTCATCAACATGGCGCATGGCGAAATGGTTATGCTCGGCGCCTACACGACCTTTGTCGTCCAGAACGTCATCCGCGCCTCGGCGCCCGGCCTGTTCGACTGGTCGCTCGCCATCGCCCTGCCGCTGGCCTTCTTGGTCGCCGCCGGCGTCGGGCTGGCCATCGAGCGCGGCATCATCCGCTTCCTCTACGGCCGGCCGCTGGAAACGCTGCTGGCCACATGGGGCGTCTCGCTCATCCTGCAGCAGGCGGTCCGCACCATCTTCGGCCCGACCAACCGCGAGGTCGGCAATCCGTCCTGGATGTCGGGGGCCTTCGACCTCGGCCAGATGTCGGTGACCTGGAACCGGCTCTGGATCCTGGTCTTCGCGCTCGGCGTGTTCGCGGTGCTGCTCTACGTCATGAAGCGCACGCCATGGGGTCTGCAGATGCGGGCCGTGACGGCAAACCGCCGCATGGCATCGTCCATGGGGATCAGGACGCCGTGGGTGGACGCACTTACCTTCGCGCTCGGGTCCGGCATTGCCGGCATCGCCGGCGTTGCGCTCAGCCAGATCGACAATGTCTCCCCCAATCTCGGCCAGGGCTACATCATCGACAGTTTCATGGTTGTGGTCTTCGGCGGCGTCGGCAATCTCTGGGGTACGCTGGTCGGGGCGTTCTCGCTGGGCATCCTCAACAAGTTCCTCGAGCCCTATGCCGGTGCTGTGCTGGGTAAAATCCTGGTGCTCGTGCTGATCATCCTGTTCATCCAGAAACGCCCGCGCGGCCTGTTCGCGCTCAAGGGCAGGGCGGTGGAGGCATGATCACCGGACGCTTCTTCGCCGCCGGCGCGGATCGCCGCATCGCCATCACGATCATGATCCTGCTCGCGGTCGCTATCATCGTGCCGGTGCTCAATGTCCTGACTTCGCCCGACAGCGCGCTGCATGTTCCGTCCTATGCCGTGGCGCTCGTCGGCAAATACCTCTGCTATGCGCTGCTGGCGCTGGCTCTGGACCTCGTCTGGGGTTACTGCGGCATCCTTTCGCTCGGCCACGGCGCGTTCTTCGCGCTCGGCGGCTATGCGATGGGCATGTACCTCATGCGCCAGATCGGCGATCGCGGCGTTTATGCCAACCCGCTGCTGCCCGATTTCATGGTGTTCCTGAACTATCAGGAACTGCCCTGGTTCTGGTACGGCTTCGACCGGTTTTGGTTTGCCGCGCTGATGGTCATGGTCGTGCCGGGTGCACTGGCCTTTGCCTTCGGCTGGCTGGCCTTCCGCTCCCGCGTCACCGGCGTCTATCTCTCCATCATCACGCAGGCG
>JBGTLX010000423.1:0-3223 GCA_041743855.1 Rhizobiaceae bacterium
TCGCCGAAATAGGTCAGCGAAACATTCTTGTTGCCGCGATAGCGGTTGGCGAAGGCCAGGCCCGTGCCGAGCGAGACCTGCGCGCCGACGATGCCGTGGCCGCCGTAAAAATGCTTTTCCTTGGAAAACATGTGCATGGAGCCGCCCTTGCCCCGCGACAGGCCGCCGCGCCGTCCGGTGAGCTCGGCCATGACGCCGCGCGGCGACATTTCCATCGCCAGCATGTGGCCGTGATCGCGATAGGCGGTGATCATCTGGTCGCCTTCGATCAGCGCCATCTTCATGCCGGTGACGACGGCTTCCTGACCGATGTAGAGATGGCAGAAGCCGCCAATGAAGCCCATGCCGTAGAGCTGGCCGGCCTTTTCCTCGAACCGGCGGATGAGCAGCATGGCGCGGTAGGCCGCGTGTTCCTGCTCCTTGCTGAAATTGCTGGGCTTAGGCGTGACCGGGCCGGTCAGAGATTTGACATCCGCCTTCGATTTCGCGGACGCTTTTTTGGCGACGGCTGCCATGCTTCGCTCCCTGTTTGTCTCTTTACGGACATCGTCGGGAACCTAGGGCCCCTCGATCTGAAGGAAACGCTAGCACGCCAAGTCTTGTTCTGCCATGCGGAATTATGCATGGCAGTCATGCGCATAACTGCCTTAAATCGTTATGAATCTCGTTGATTAACTGGTTTGAAGTTAATCGCTCACATGTCGGAAAGAATGATGGTGATCTCGTCGATGTGGGAGACGTTGAGCGCCTTGCGCGCCTGTTCGTCGAGCATATCCTTTTCCAGAGTGCCGTCGTGGAGGAGTTGCACGCGGCGCTCCAGTTCCATGCGCTGCCCGTGCACCACATCGAGCTTTGCCTGAAGCTCGGCTACGCGATCCTCCAGCTGATACTTCGAGTAGATGCCGAATTCACCGTGATAGGCGTGGAAGCCGAAATAGGCGAGGAACAGGGCCGATATGCCCGGAACGATCAGGCGCCCGGTGTTTCTCTGCTTGTGCTGGCGTGTCCACATAAAGCAATCCTCTCCCGTCCTTTCTCGCCCGATTATACTTAAAGGACGGTTAGCGTGGATAGAATCGCCGTCAATATGCGCAAAAAGAGCGGAAACGCGCCTTTTCCTCGTTCGGATTTCCACGCCGGCTCACGCCCGGAGCATCGACTTTCCGGCGAAGCGCGCCTGCGTGCCGAGCTCTTCCTCGATGCGCATCAGCTGGTTGTATTTGGCCGTGCGGTCGGAACGCGCCAGCGAACCGGTTTTGATCTGGCCGCAATTGGTGGCCACCGCGAGATCGGCGATCGTCGAATCCTCGGTTTCGCCCGAACGATGCGACATGACCGCCGTGTAGCCGGCCTTGTGCGCCGTCTCGACGGCGTCGAGCGTCTCGGTCAGCGAGCCGATCTGGTTGACCTTGACCAGGATCGAGTTGGCGACGCCCATGCGGATGCCGTCGCGCAGCCGCGCCGTCTGGGTGACGAAAAGATCGTCGCCGACCAGCTGGACTTTTTTCCCTCAAAGGTCGGTCAGGTGCTTCCAGCCTTCCCAATAGTCCTCGGCCATGCCATCCTCGATCGATATGATCGGGTAATCGGCCGCGAGTTTCGCCAGATACTTCGCCTGCGTTTTCGGATCGCGGGTTTTTCTCTCGCCTTCATAGACGTAGTTGCCGTCCTTGAAGAATTCGGTGGCGGCGCAATCGAGCGCGAGACCGACTTCTTCACCCGGCTTGAAGCCGGCCTGCTGGATCGATTCCATGACGAAATCGAGCGCTGCCTGCGCGCTTTTCAGGTTCGGCGCAAAGCCGCCTTCATCGCCGATATTGGTGTTGTGGCCGGCGTCCTTCAGCCGCTTCTTCAAGGTGTGGAAGATTTCCGACCCCCACCGCACCGCGTCGCGCAAGGTAGGCGCGCCGACCGGCATGATCATGAATTCCTGAAAATCGATCGGATTGTCGGCATGGGCGCCGCCATTGATGATGTTCATCATCGGCACCGGAAGTATGCGGGCGTTGGGGCCACCGAGATAGCGGTACAGCGGCAGGCCAGACGCCTCGGACGCCGCCTTGGCGACGGCGAGCGACACGCCTAGGATGGCGTTTGCGCCGAGCCGGCTCTTGTTGGGCGTGCCGTCCAGGTCGATCATGGTCTGGTCGATGAGGATCTGGTTTTCGGCTTCCATGCCGCCGATGGCCTCGAACAACTCGCCATTCACCGCCTCGACCGCCCTCTCGACGCCCTTGCCGAGATAGCGCGCCCCGCCGTCGCGCAATTCGACGGCTTCATGCGCGCCCGTGGATGCGCCAGACGGAACCGCGGCGCGGCCCATCGAGCCGTCTTCGAGCACGACGTCGACCTCGACGGTCGGGTTGCCGCGGCTGTCGAGAATTTCGCGGCCGATGATGTCGATGATGGCGGTCATGGCGATGCGTCCCCGAAAACTAATATCGATTAAAATGTCGCAGCCGTCTTAGCCAAAGCGGGGGAAAAGGCAATCCGGCGACGCTCGAAATATCCGCCGCGACATGACAGCCTGACGACAAAGGCCCCGCCATGGCTGGCGGGGCCTTTCGATCAACCCGGAAGGATCAATACCAGTAAGGCTCGACCTTATAGTACTCGTATGAGGCATCTCGCGCGGACTTGCCGTCGGCCCCTGTCAGCTCGTTGATCGTATGCGCGGGGGCGGCCTGCAACTGGTCCTTCGTGAACGGCACGACATAGCCGCCGCGATCCTTCTCATAGTCGAGCGCCGACCACGGAACCGCGTGGTATTTCTCGCCGATGCCGAGGAAGCCGCCAAAGCCGATGACGGCAAACATGATGCCGTTCGACGACTTTTCCAGCATCACGTCCTCTATCGTCCCGATGCTTTCGCCGGCGGTGTTATAAACGGCTGTGCCGATGACGCGCGAAGCGGCAATGGCGTCGGTGTGTCCTGTGTGGGTGGTCATTTTCAATCTCCTTTGCACTGAAATGGCATGAAAGGAAAATGGCTGGCGGACGGGAATGTTCCGATCTATTTGCCCTTGGCGATACGGTCGAACGCCATGAGTTTCTCCACCAGCGCCGGCAGGTCCTTGAGCGGAATCATGTTGGGGCCGTCCGAGGATGTCGAATTGTCGGGATCCTGATGGGTTTCGATGAAGACGCCGGCGACGCCGACGGCGACCGCGGCCCGGGCCAGCGTCTCGACGAAGCGCCGCTCGCCGCCCGACGAGCCGCCCTG
>JBGTLX010000424.1:0-4311 GCA_041743855.1 Rhizobiaceae bacterium
TCGAGATTGGCGTGCAGATGGCCGCGCATGCGGAAGGCGCGGATCATCATGATGGCGCGGACGGAGTCGCGTGTCGCCTGCAAAACATCGGCATCGGAAATCGCCGCGCCGTTGGCCGACGCTTTGTCCCTGACCTTCTTCTCGACGTGCTTTTCGACCAGGCCCCAATTGCCGTCGAGCGCCGAGACAAGCTCGCCATTGGTCTGCAACGGCCAGCTTGGCCTCGCCCAGGACGCGCCCTTGGCGTTTTTCGTCACATCCCCGGCATCGTCCTTGAGGCCCGCAAAAAACTCCTGCCATTCGGGATCGACCGAGTTGGCATCCTCCTGCCATGCGGAATGGAGTTGCTCGATATAATCGGCATTGCCGCCGTAAAGGAACGAAGTAAGGGAAAACTGGTCGTTGGCTTGGTCTTGTCGTGGCATGTATGTCCCGGAACCTTGGCTCCGTCTCCTTTTTCAAAGAAAGTAAGGCATTAGGGCAGTACGGCGATATGCCGTCGGATTTCCCTGCTGCCCTATTCCCGTCCTTCTCTATCCCTTGATCGCTTCCACCAGGGTCGAACCAAGCCGCGCCGGCGATGGCGAGACGCGGATGCCTGCAGCTTCCATCGCCGCAATCTTGTCTTCCGCGCCGCCCTTGCCGCCGGAAATGACCGCGCCCGCATGGCCCATCGTACGACCGGCCGGCGCGGTGCGCCCGGCGATGAAGCCGGCCATCGGCTTTTTGCGGCCGCGTTTGGCCTCGTCGACGATGAACTGCGCGGCGTCTTCTTCGGCCTGGCCGCCAATCTCGCCGATCATGATGATCGATTGGGTTTCGTCGTCGGCCAGGAACATTTCCAGCATGTCGATGAATTCCGTGCCCTTGACCGGATCGCCGCCAATGCCGACGGCGGTAGACTGGCCGAGACCTTCATTCGTCGTCTGGAACACCGCTTCATAGGTTAGTGTTCCCGAGCGCGACACAACGCCGACCGAACCCTTGCGGAAAATGTTGCCTGGCATGATGCCGATCTTGCACTGGTCGGGCGTCACCACGCCCGGGCAGTTCGGTCCGATCAGCCGCGACGACGAACGGTCGAGCCGCGCCTTGACCTTGATCATGTCCATGACCGGAATGCCTTCGGTGATGCAGACGATCAGCGGAATTTCGGCCTCGATCGCCTCGATGATCGCTTCAGCGGCGCCTGCCGGCGGCACATAGATCACGGACGCATTCGCGCCGGTTTTTTGCTTCCCCTCGGCCACGCTCGCGAAGATCGGCAGTGCTGCGCTGCCGTCCCACGCGGTTCCACCTTTCTTCGGATGGATGCCGCCGACCATTTTGGTGCCGTGATAGGACAGCGCCTGCTCGGTGTGGAACGAGCCGGTCTTGCCGGTCAGCCCCTGGACGAGGATTTTTGTGTGTCTGTCGACGAGAATAGACATTCGATTATTTACCCTTCACCGCAGCGACGATCTTTTTCGCCGCGTCGTCGAGATCGTCGGCTGAAACCACGTTCAGCCCGCTCTCGTTGATGATCTTTTTGCCCAGCCCGGCATTGGTGCCTTCGAGGCGCACCACGAGCGGCACCTTCAGCCCGACCTCTTTCACCGCCGCGATCACGCCATTGGCGATGACGTCGCATTGCATGATGCCGCCGAAGATATTGATCAAAATGCCTTCAACGGCCGGGTCGGCGGTGATGATCTTGAACGCCGCCGTGACCTTTTCCTTGGACGCGCCGCCGCCGACATCGAGGAAGTTGGCGGGCTCCGCACCGTAAAGCTTGATGATGTCCATTGTGGCCATCGCCAGCCCGGCGCCGTTAACCATGCAGCCGATATTGCCGTCGAGCGCGACATAGGCGAGATCGTGCTTCGAGGCCTCGATCTCCTTCTCGTCCTCTTCCGTCGTATCGCGCAGTTCGACGATGTCGGGGTGACGGAACAGCGCGTTGTTGTCGAACGACACTTTTGCGTCGAGCACGCGCAGCCGGCCGTCCTTCATGACGATCAGCGGGTTGACCTCCAACAGGCTCATGTCCTTCTCGACAAACGCCTTGTAGAGCAGCGGAAACAGTACTTGTGCATCTTTCTCCGCCTCGCCGGAAAGTTTCAGCGCGCCGTTCAGCGCCTTCAAATCGGCTTCCGTGACGCCCTTTTCAGGATCGATGGCGACGGTGACAATCTTTTCGGGCGTGTCGTGGGCGACCGCCTCGATGTCCATGCCACCTTCGGTGGAGACGACGAAAGCGATGCGCCCGACCGTGCGGTCGACCAGCAGCGAAAGATAGAACTCGCGCTCGATATCCGCGCCGTCCTCGATGTAGAGCCGGTTGACCTGCTTGCCCGCCGGGCCGGTCTGCTTAGTGACCAGCGTGTTGCCCAGCATGTCGTTGACGTTGGCGACCACCTCGGCGACCGACTTCGCCAGCCGCACGCCACCCTTGGCGTCGGCGGAAAGCTCCTTAAACCTGCCCTTGCCGCGCCCGCCGGCATGGATCTGGCTCTTCACGACGTAAAGCGGTCCGGGCAGTTTCTTCGCGGCCGCCTCGGCTTCGCCGGCGTTCATGATGGCGACGCCGTCTGCCACCGGCGCGCCAAATGATTTCAGGAGCGCCTTGCCCTGATACTCGTGGATGTTCATGGCTTGCGTCTCCGGATCATTTCTTGGCGAGGTTGGGCGCGATGTTGACGCAGGCTTCGCAGAGCGCCTGCACCGACGCCACCGACTTCTCGAACATCTTCTGCTCGGCCTTGTTCAGGTCGATCTCGATGATGCGCTCGACGCCGCCGGCGCCGATCACCGTCGGCACGCCGACATACATGTTCTTGACGCCGTACTGACCCGACAGAAACGCCGCACAGGGCAGCACGCGCTTCTTGTCGAGGAGATAGGCCTCGGCCATCTGGATGCCGGAGGCTGCCGGCGCGTAGAAGGCCGAGCCGCTCTTCAGCAGCCCGACGATCTCCGCCCCGCCGTCGCGGGTGCGCTGCACGATCGCGTCGAGCTTTTCCCTCGAGGTCCAGCCCATCTTGACCAGATCGGGCAGCGGGATGCCGGCGACCGTCGAATAGCGCGGCAGCGGCACCATGGAGTCGCCATGGCCGCCGAGCACGAAGGCCGTCACGTCCTCGACCGAGACCTTGAATTCTTCCGCCAGGAAATGCCGGAAGCGCGCCGAGTCCAGAATGCCGGCCATGCCGACGACGTGGGTCCGGGGCAGGCCCGAAAATTTCTGCAGCGCCCACACCATGGCGTCGAGCGGGTTGGTGATGCAGATGACGAAAGCCTTCGGCGCGTATTTGCGGATGCCGGCGCCGACCTGCTCCATGACCTTGAGGTTGATGCCCAGAAGATCGTCGCGGCTCATTCCCGGCTTCCTCGGCACACCGGCGGTGACGATGCAGACATCGGCGCCCTCGATGCCGGAATAGTCGTTGACGCCGGTAAAGCGCGCATCGAAACCCTCGACCGGCGAGGACTGGGCGATGTCCAGCCCCTTGCCTTGCGGAATGCCCTCGGCGATGTCGAACAGGACGACGTCGCCGAGATTCTTGAGACCGATAAGGTGGGCGAGCGTGCCGCCGATCATGCCCGAACCGATCAAGGCTATTTTGTTGCGTGCCATGAGACGATATTTCCCTTAATCAGTGACGGGTCGATGACCGAAGACGCTTGGGGCCAGTTGGAGACCGGCCATGAGGCCAGATTTCGCCGTCCGCAATAGCGCCGCACCGAAAAAAATTCAAACGGTTATTTTTGGATGAACGATTTCAATCGGTTATAAACATTGGAATTTACGTAAACGTCAATATTTTTTGCCGACTGAGCGCGGAAAGGCGGTCATGCAGGTGGAGATCAGGAAGGTTGGACCCGGCGATGAAGCCGTTTTCGACCGGGTTGCCGAGGACGTTTTCGATGAGCAGGTCAACCCGTCGCTGCTCACTGCCTATCTCGCCGAATCCGGTCATCATTTGCTCGTCGCCATCGTCGATGGCGAGGTCGTCGGGCAATGCGCCGCGGTCATCCATCGGAACCCCGACAAGCCGACGGAGCTTTACATCGACAATCTCGGGGTTGCGCCCGCCTTCCAGCGCCGGAGCATCGCCCGAAAATTGCTCGCGCGCATGGTCGCGCTGGGCAAGACACTGGGCTGCGAGGAGGTCTGGGTCGGCACCGAGCCGGACAATGTCGCCGCGCGCGGCCTCTACGAATCGCTCGGTCTGCGAGGCGACGAGGCCGCGAATTTCGCCATGTATGTCTATTACATCTAGCTGCGCGAGGACGCGTCACGCAACGGGAACCTTGCTCTGCCGACCCCTG
>JBGTLX010000425.1:0-5003 GCA_041743855.1 Rhizobiaceae bacterium
AGCAGCGGATCGAGCGGGCGCGAAGGCGGGCGAGGCGCGGGGCGGGGCGCTGCCTGCGGCGTTTCCAGTTTTGCGAAGAGATCGTTGCTGTCGTCCATCGTGAACAAATCCAAGGCTGCGAATCGGGTGCGATACTGCCACGCTTTGATGCGGTGGCGAAGACGCCGGGTTCATGTTCCGTTCGCAAAAATCGCGTGCAAGTGCGTCGACACTTCAATGCTTCGATAACCAAATCCGCAAGATAGGTCCAAGTCTAACCATCGGAAATGCTGAATATTCAGGATTGCCGCCTAGCCTGTTAATCAGACCCGAGAACGGGCGTGCAGGGAAAACGGGCGTGGGGCGTAAGATAATCACTATGATCGGCATTGCGGCCGTCTTCGGCGCTGCCTCGATATTCGTCGCCGACCTTTGGGTCAAGAGCGAGGCGAATGCGCGTTCGGCCGCAGTGATCGAAGTGCCGGCGCCAGTCGGGCCGACGGTCGCGTTCAAGACGATCGTCGTCGCCACCGCGCCGCTGCGCTTCGGCATGGAGCTTGACCGCGCCCAATTGACCGAAATTCCCTGGTCGCAGGATTCCGTGCCTCAAGGCGCATTCACCACCATCGATGCCGTACTGGCCGACGGCCCCCGTGTGGTTCTGTCGCCGGTCGAAATCAACGAACCCTTGCTGCTCGCCAAGCTTTCCGGGGCCAATGGCCGCGCCACTCTGTCCAACCTTCTGGCGCGCGGCATGCGCGCCGTCACCATCAAGACCGACGAGATTGCCGGGGTCGGCGGTTTCGTCACGCCGGGCGACCGCGTCGATGTGGTGCTGACGCGGGACGCAGGCGCCATCGAGGAAGTGTCGGGCAATGCGGCGGGTGCCGCCGGCTCGACCATCACCACCGAAGTCGTCGTCGAAAACGCCAAGGTGCTGACCGTGGGACAGGGTGCCGACGAACGCCAGACCAGCCCGCAGATCGCAAATTCCGTGACCATCGAAGTCACCATCGACGGCGCGCAGAAAGTGGCGCTGGCCCGCAACATCGGTTCGCTATCGCTGTCGCTGCGCTCGTCGAGCGACGGCGCCGAGGCTACAGGTGGCGTCACCACCATCTCGGCTTTCGGCGGGTCCGTCGCGGCCGGCATGGTCGAGAGCGTCAGCAATGTGTTCGAAACCGCGACAGCCGAGCCCGAAGGGCCGAAATTCACCACCGTCGTCGTGACGCGGGGAATGCAGGCGCAGCAATCCTATCAGGTCGTAACGCCGGACAAGGGACAAGAAGGCGCGACTGCTGCGAATTGAACTGAAAAACCGGCGGGGACTCCGGGTGGGTTTGGGGACGAAGACAATGTTTGCCTTGATGCGCAAGTCGGGACGAAACACGGCCGTTGCAATGCTGCTGTCGGTCGCTTGTGGCGGTTTTTTGGGCGCAAGCTCCAATGCCCATGCCGCCAACGACGTCATTCACATCTCGTCGACCAAGAACGCCTCGATCAGGATCGCCAAGGGCAAGCCCAGGACGATCAAGACCAATGCGGCCTTTTATGAAATCGTCATCGGCGATCCGGAGATCGCCAACGTCAATCCCCTGACCGACGATTCCTTCTATGTGCTCGGCAACAAGCTCGGCACCACCGGCATCGCGCTGTTCGACGAAAACAAGCAACTCGTCGGAACTGTCGACATCGAGGTCACGCTGGACACGGACCGGCTGGCAACCACCATCCGCGACAGCGTTCCGGGTGGCGAGGACATCAAGGTCAGTTCCGCCAACGGCCGCGTCGTGCTGTCAGGGTCGGCGAACGATCAGGTCGCCGCGGATAAGGCATCGAAGATCGCCTCGAATTTCTCGGGCGAAGAGGACGTGATCAATTCGTTCAACATCTCTTCGTCCCAGCAGGTTCAGCTTAATGTCCGCTTCGTCGAGATTAACCGGCAGGTGGGACGGGAACTGGGGACCAAAATCGGCGTGCAGTATGTCAACGGCAGCGGCGGCATCGGTTTCAACTCCAATCCGTCTTCCTCGACCAATGTCCCCGCCGCAACGATCATCGGAGAGCTTCTCACCGGCGGGTTCTCGATCGACGTGGCCATCAAGGCTCTCGAGGATCGTGGCGTGGCGCGCCGGCTGGCGGAGCCAAATCTGATCGCGCGCTCGGGACAGAAGGCAAGCTTTCTCGCCGGCGGCGAATTTCCGATCCCCGTCTCGGAAGAGGACGGCAAGATCACCGTCGATTACAAGAAGTTCGGCGTCAGCCTCGATTTCACGCCGACAGTTCTCGCGGACGGGTTGATCTCGCTCGACATCGAGCCGGAAGTCTCATCGATCGACGCGTCGGCATCCTACAACATCGGCAACATCTCGATCCCGGGCTTCGTGGTGCGCCGCGCGCGAACGTCGATCGATTTGAAAAGCGGCCAGAGCTTCATGATGGCGGGCTTGCTGCAAAGCGAGAACAACATGAACCAGCAGCGCGTTCCGGGGCTGTCGAAATTGCCGGTGCTCGGTCCGCTCTTCACCTCCAAATCCTATCAGCGGCGCGAAACAGACCTGGTCATCATCGTGACGCCCTATCTGGTAAAGCCGATCGATCCTTCCAAAAAACTTGCGACGCCGACCGACGGCACGGTGGCGGCGAGCAATGTCGATTATTTTCTCGGCAATGCGGAGGAAGTGCGCGTGTCGGATGCCGCCCGCGCGCTTTCGGCGACCAGCGGCGGCGCGAAGGCTTATGCGCCGGGCGTCGGCCATTTCCTCGACCTGCCGAAGGAGTAAGCATGCGCACCCTGCTCACAATCCCGCTGATATTCTCCGTGGCGCTCGCCTCCGGCTGCACCAGCGACGACTATTTGCGGATGGATGGCCTGACGCCGGGCGCCGGCAACGCCATGGCCGCCAATTCGGCCATGCAGATGGTCGATCCCTGGCCGAACGGCGTCCAGAACACGAAATTGCGGGTTCCGGCAGTCCGGGGCACGCAGCCGGGCGCGGCCGATGAAGCCGTCGCCGAAAAAGAATCCCAAGGCGGCGCGACAAGCTACTGACCAGGCCGAAAGGGCGGGGCGACACAAACATGACGACACCAGGCAAGGCCAAGAAGATCGTTCTTGTTTCGACCGACGGGGTGTTCGTTCAGGAAACCAGGGCCGCGTTCGCAGCCTCGGACCTGATCCAGCTTTCCACGGTCGAGAAGAACGTCACCGAACTGCGCGGCGAAATCCAGGAAGCCGATTGCAGCGCCGTCATCATAGACATGGATGCCGCCAAACTCGACCAGATCGAGGCCTTGCAGCGCATCACGCGGCGCCTCGAGGGCAAGGCGCCGATCATCGTGGTCACGCAGGAGTTCAACGCCGCCGCCGTCCGCGTCCTGGTACAGCTTCAGGTCGCCGATTTTCTGGTCAAGCCGATCACCACAGCCGACCTCGTCCGCTCCTGCATTCGCGTTCTTCAGGGGCCGGGGCGCGAGGAGAACTCGGAATCGCAGATCTATACCTTCATGCCCGCCGCCGGCGGCGTCGGCACGACCACGCTGGCCCTCCAGACCGCATTTCAGCTGCATCATTCGGTGACGCGAGGCGCATCGACCTGCGTCGTCGACCTTAATTTCCAGCAGGGCGCGTGCGCCGAATATCTCGATCTCGAGCCGCGTTTCGACATCACCGAAATCGAAAACCAGCCGGAGCGCCTCGACCGCCAGCTGCTCGACGTCATGCTGTCCAAACATTCGAGCGGTTTGTGCGTGCTGGCGGCGCCGACGCGGCCGTCCGAGATGCGGTCGTTCAACGCCGACGTGGTCGTGCGCATGCTCGATCTAGTCTCGGCCTATTTCGACAATGTCGTCATCGACATGCCGCGCACCTGGTTTCCGTGGACCGAGACGGTGCTGCTCGGCTCCAACAAGCTCTACATCGTGGCCGAGATGACGGTGCCCTGCCTGCGCCATACCCAGCGCCTCATCCAAGCGGTTTACGAGACGGCGGGCAAGGAAGTGAAGCCCAATGTCATCGTCAACCGATTCGAGCAGAAGATGTTCGAAAACGGCATCAAGCAGGCCGATGTCGAGGAAATCCTTGGCGATCATTTCGTCGGCGGCATCGCCAACAATTACCGGCTGGTGCGCGAGGCGGTGGACCGCGGCGTGCCGCTGCACGAAATCGATCCCAACGCCAATGTGGTCAACGATTTGAAGCGCATCATCCTGCCCGACGAGGCGGTCGCCGCGCCGAAGAAATCGCGCTCGCTGATCTCCATGGGTAAAAGTCTCCTGAGGAAATCGGCATGAGCAGCCGTTTCTCGACGCTTCAGAACCGCGACATAAGGCCGGCCAGGGCGCCCGAGCCGGCGTCGGCTCAGCATCAGCCGGTGGTCATTCCCACCACGCGAAAAGCGCAGCCCAAAGCCGAAGCCGGTCCGGCGAAGTCGACCAACAAAGTCATCGATGCGCGCTCGCGCCTGCACAGGCTTCTGATCGAGGAGATAAACCTCGTCGCGCTGGAGCGTCTGCCGAAAGACGACATGCGCAAGCAGGTGCATGAATTCGTGCTGGAAAAGACGCGCCAGGAGCGGCTTGCCGTCAACGGCGCCGAAATGGATGAACTGGTCAGCGACATTGTCGACGAGATGGTGGGCCTTGGCCCGCTGGAGCCTTTGCTGAAGGACCCGACGATCAACGACATTCTGATCAACGGCCACGAAAACTGTTTCGTCGAACGGCACGGCAAGCTCCAGCAGGTGCATATCCCGTTCAAGGACGAGGCGCATCTCCTTAGAATCGTGCAGAAGATCGTCGGCGCGGTCGGCCGGCGCGTCGATGAATCGAACCCTATGGTCGACGCCCGCATGCTCGACGGCTCGCGCTTCAACGCGGCGATTCGTCCGGTCGGCGTCGATGGGCCACTGGTCTCGATCCGGAAATTTTCCAAGAACAAGCTCGGCCTGCACAAGCTGGTCGAGTTCGGCGCGATCACCCAGAACATGGCAGAGGTGCTTGCCGCTGCCGTGCATGCCCGAAAA
>JBGTLX010000426.1:0-3325 GCA_041743855.1 Rhizobiaceae bacterium
GTCTCGCGGCGCATCATCGCGCTCGACGCGACGGCGACTTCGCCTGCTCCCGAGACGGGTGGAGAGGCGGCTGCGACCGCCGGCACGCGGATCGGTTCGGTCGAGGTCAAGCTGACAGGTGTGGAGGGGGCCGGAACCGACCCTTCCCGGCTGAGCGCCAACATGACGCTGAAGGGATCGGAAATCGACCTCAAGGCCAGGGGCGTCGTGTCCGGCGACATCGATCTTGCCGCATCGCTGACGGCGGGCGAAGACCGGATCGATCTCGACCGGCTTCTGGTGACGACGGGCCGGTCGGTTCTGGACTTTCAGGGCGCGGTAACGTCGCGGTCGGGGGACGGCGATGAGCCGGCTTACCGCTACCGGGTGGCAAGCCGCGGGTCCTCGATTTCGCCGCAGGGGTCACCGGAGCCGCCTCTGAAGGCGCGCATAGCCATCGAAGGAAAGTTCGATCCCGCATCCAGAATTCTCCATGCCGACAATATTCTTCTGACGAGTGGCGGACCCGGCGAGGTGCTTGGCGCGGCTTCCATCGAGCTGGTGGAGGGCAAGGCTCCGGGGCTTTCGGCCGCGTTTTCCATGCATGACATGAGCGTGTCGGAGCTGAAGCAGCTGTGGCCCTGGTTCGGCGCGCGGCCGGCCAGGCTTTGGGTGCTGGCCAACCTCATCGGCGGCCGTGTCAGCGACGGCCGCTTGCAATTCAAGATCGAGCCGGGCCGCCTCGGCAATGGCATTCCGCTCTCGGCGCAGGAGTCTTTCGGCGTCATCAATGTTCGCGGCACGCGGTTCGACACGGCCGGGCTTATTCCGCCGGTTCGCGATGCCGTCGGATCGGTCGATTTTCGTGGCAACGATGTCGATATCGCGCTCGAGTCGGGCAGCATGTTCATGCCGAGCGGGCGGACCGTCAGGGCCAGCAGCGGCAAGCTCGCCATCCGCAAAGCCAATGTAAAACCCGTCATCGGCAAGCTCGACATCGACGTGGCGGGCGACGCGCCGGCTCTCGCCGAACTCGCTTCGCTCGATCCGATCAACGCCATGCGTTTCATCGAATTTGCTCCCGGCGATCTCGCCGGCGAAGCGTCCGGCAATGTGAAGGCCGACATCCCGCTGCACAAGGGCATCGACACCAGCACGCTCGATTGGCTGGTGGCGCTGGACTACAAGGGTCTGTCGATAGCCAAGCCAATCGACGGGCAGATGATCACCGAGGCCGAAGGCTCGATTGTCGTGATGCCGGGCAAGGCCGAGATTTCCGCCAAGGCCAGGCTCGGCGGCGTGCCCGCGGAGATCGATCTGATCGAGCCGCTGGGCAAGAGCACGGTGGAGAAGGAGCGGAAAGTCGTCCTCGTCCTCGACGAGCAAGCCCGGGACATCCTCGTGCCTGGCTTGTCGGCGTATCTGGACGGCACGGTCAAGGTGCAACTCGATTCGCTGGGGAAAGGAAAGCAGGCGGTGGCCGCCGACCTGACCGAGGCCAGGCTCGACATACCGTGGGCCGGCTGGACCAAGGGAGCCGGCATCGCGGGCAAGGTCGATTTCGTTCTGGAAACCGCGGACGGACAATCCACGCTTTCCGATTTCAGTCTTTCGGGAAAATCCTTCGCCATCGACGGGACGGTGACGCTTGCGCGCGGCGGCCTTGCTTCCGCGCGGCTGTCGAGAGTCAGGCTCAATCGCGGCGACGATGTCGCGATCTCGGTCAAAAGAACCGGAAAGAACTATGCCGTCGATATCAGCGGCAGCGCGTTCGACGCCCGCTCCGTCGTCAAGCAATTCACGTCGGACAAGGAAGCGGTGGCCAAGGCCAGCGGCGGCGGTTCGGTCTCGGTCAACGCCGATGTCGGGTCTCTTGCCGGCTTTCACGGCGAGCAACTTTCCAACGTCAAGCTCGACTATACGGGGTCGGGCGATACGGTGACTGAACTGAAGATTTCGGCCACCACCAAGTCTGGACGCGCGGTTGCGATCAGCAACGACAGCGCCGGCGGCCGGCGCGCGATGCAGATGCAATCCGGCGACGCCGGAGCCATCCTGCGCTTTCTGGATATCTACGAAAACATGGAAGGCGGCGCGATCAAATTGACGCTTGCCGGCGACGCGGATGCGCCGATGACCGGCCAGGTCGACGCGCGCGATTTCGTCGTCGTCAACGAACCGCGGCTGGGGTCGATCCTCGCATCGACGCCGCCCGGCGACAACCGAAGCCTCAAGCAGGCGACCAAGCGCGATATCGATGCGTCGCGTGTCAAGTTCGAACGCGGCTTCACGGAGATCGACAAGGGCAAGGGCTACCTCTCGCTTGCTAACGGCGTGCTGCGCGGGCCTGCAATCGGCGCGACTTTTCAGGGCACGCTGTTCGACAAGGCCGGCAATATGGACATGACCGGCACCTTCATGCCGGCTTACGGGCTGAACCGCATTTTTGGAGAACTGCCGCTGATCGGCGTCATTCTGGGCAATGGCCGCGACCGCGGCCTGATCGGCGTGACGTTCAAGCTGTCGGGCAAGGCCAGCGCGCCGAACCTCCAGATCAATCCGCTATCGGTCATCGCGCCAGGGATTTTTCGCTCGATTTTCGAGTTCCAGTGAGAACCTATACCGGCCGTACCAGAATGTGCTTCTTCTTGCCGAGCGATAGCTTGATCGCACCTTCCGGCGACAAATCATCGGGTCCGACAATGCGGCGTTCGTCCGACACCGGCTGGTCGTTCAGCCGGACCGCGCCACCCTGAATGTGACGGCGCGCCTCGCCGTTGGAAGCCGCGAGGCCAGCCGTGACGAACAGTTGCAAAATACCGATGCCGGCATCGAGCGCCGCGCTGTCGACCGTGACGGTCGGAAGCGTGTCTGCGGTCGCCCCTTCCTCGAACGTCTTGCGCGCGGTTTCCTCGGCCTGGCTTGCGGCGGCGCGGCCATGCAGCATTGCCGTAAGTTCGGTGGCGAGCACTTTCTTGGCCTCGTTGATCTCCGAACCGGCCAAAGCTTCGAGACGCGCGACTTCGTCCAGCGGCAGGGTAGTGTAGAGTTTGAGGAAGCGGCCGACATCGGCGTCCTCGGTGTTGCGCCAGTATTGCCAGAAGTCATAGACGCTCAGCATCTCGGCGCTGAGCCAGACCGCGCCGGAAGCGGTCTTGCCCATCTTGGCGCCCGACGAGGTGGTCAGCAGCGGCGTCGTCAGCGCATACAGTTCGGCGCTCTCCATGCGGCGGCCGAGATCGATGCCGTTGATGATGTTGCCCCACTGGTCGGAGCCGCCCATCTGCAGGCGGCAGCCGAAACGCTTGTGCAGTTCGACGAAGTCGTAGGCCTGCAGGATCATGTA
>JBGTLX010000427.1:0-2261 GCA_041743855.1 Rhizobiaceae bacterium
ACGAACCTCGTGTGGTTTCACCCTGATCGATCGGCCGATTTCCGACGCGCGCCTGGCGGAGCGCCTGAAGAAACTTCCGCCGGTTCCAGAGGTCGGCTATGAGACCGAGATCAATCTGGCGGCGCTCGACTGGGTCGAGGCGGTGGCCGGCAAGTTGCGTCGCGGCGTCGTACTGGTGGCGGATTATGGGCTCTCTCGCGACGAATTTTATGCGCCCAGCCGGCATACCGGGACGCTGCAATGTTATGCCGATCACCGAGTCTTGCCCT
Organism: Rhizobiaceae bacterium; assembly: GCA_041743855.1. Taxonomy (GTDB): domain Bacteria; phylum Pseudomonadota; class Alphaproteobacteria; order Rhizobiales; family Rhizobiaceae; genus JBGTLX01. The sequence goes on from JBGTLX010000427.1 coordinate 270, forward strand.
CGATTCTGGAACAAGTCGGGCAAAGCGACCTCACCACTCACGTCGAGTGGACCAGCCTGGCCGAGCAGGCGGAACTTTGCGGACTGCGGGTGGCAGGCTTCACCGACCAGCATCATTTTCTGACCGGGCTGCTCTCGACTCACGCCACCCTCGCCTCGACCGGGGCGGAGAAAAGTCGCGCCCTGCAGACCTTGATCCACCCGGAATTTCTCGGAACAAAATTCCAATTTCTCGGTCTGACGAAAGATTTTCCGACCGAGGAATCGTTAGGCGGATTCAAGTTTGCGCGCGCTGCGCGCAAGGTGCTCGGGCTGGTCTGACCCGGCAGACCGGCGTTAGCGGTTCCCGATGTGGATGGCGTGCTTGTCGACCGCGAGGGCGGCTTCCTTGACCGCCTCGCTCAAGGTCGGGTGGGCGTGCACGATGCGGCCGAGATCTTCGCTGCTGCCGCCGAACTCCATCACCGCCACAATTTCCGCGATCAACTCCGAGGCGGCGTGGGACAGGATGGAGGCACCGAGGATGCGATCGGTTTCGGCGTCGGCGACAAACTTGACCAGGCCTTCCACATCGGCGTTGGCCAGGGCCCGGCCGTTCGCCCGGAAAGGGAATTTCCCGACCCGCACCTTCATTCCTTTTTCTTTGGCGAAATCTTCCGTGATCCCGACGCCCGCCAGCTCCGGATTTGTGTAAATGATGCCGGGAATGACGTCGTAGTTTACGTGCCCGGCTTTGCCCGCGATCAATTCGACGCAGGCGATGCCTTCCTCTTCCGCCTTGTGCGCGAGCATCGGGCCAGGGATGACGTCTCCGATAGCGTAAACGCCTTTGACGTTCGTCCGAAACATTTCGTCCACTTTGATCCGGCCGCGGTCATCGAGCGCGACGCCGATCTTGTCTGCGCCGACGCCTTCGGTAAAGGCGCGGCGGCCGACGGAGACGAGGACTTTGTCGGCCTCGAAATTGAGTTCTTCGCCGCCTTTGTTGGCGGCGGCGATAGCGCGGCCGTTCGTGACCTTGACCGAGCCGACCTTGGTTTCGAGATGGAATCTCATTCCCTGCGCGGTGAGGGCGCGCTGGAGGAGATTGGAAACTTCGAGATCGAAGCCGACCGCGATGCGGGGAAGAAACTCAAGCACCGTGACCTCGGAACCGAGGCGAGCCCAGACGGACCCGAGCTCGAGACCGATCGCGCCCGCGCCAATAACGAGGAATCTCCTGGGCGGCTTCTCAAAACAAAGCGCTTCGGTACTGCTAACGATGGTTTGGCCATCGAAGGGCATGCTCGGGAGATTCACCGGCACGCTGCCGGTTGCGATGATGATGTGATCGGCCGTGACTTCGACCGGGTCGCCCTCGTTAGGCTGAACCCGGACCTGGCCCGCCTCGAGGATGGTGCCGAGGCCGCTCAGGACGGTGACTTTATTGCCCTTCATCAGGGCGCGCACGCCGCCGGTGAGAGTTTTCACGACTTTGTCTTTGCGACCAAGCATGGTCGCGAGGTCGAGCCCGACTTTTTCGAGAACGATGCCGTGCTGCGCAGCTTCCTTTTTCGCAAAAGTGAAATGATCGCTGGAGGCGAGGAGGGCTTTGCTTGGGATGCAGCCGACGTTGAGGCAGGTGCCGCCGAGTTCGCTATCTTTCTCGACGATGGCGGTCTTGAGCCCGAGCTGCGCCGAACGAATGGCCGCGACATAGCCGCCGGGGCCGGATCCGATGATGATGACGTCGAATTTATCCATGATGAATTGTGGGTGCGGCGGGGCTGTTATTTAAGCGCACCGCTCCTTCGGGCAACTGGTTCGCCCAACGAACCGGCTACAGATCGAGCAACATCGCGGTCGGATTCTTGATCGCTTCTTTTACCTTCACGAGAAAGGTGACCGCTTCTTTGCCATCGACCGCGCGGTGATCGTAGCTCAACGCGAGATACATCATCGGCCGGACGACGACTTCGCTTTTCACCGCCACCGGGCGCTGCTGGATGGCGTG
>JBGTLX010000428.1:0-9718 GCA_041743855.1 Rhizobiaceae bacterium
CGCACGGCCAAGTCGTCGCCGCTGCGCGATGTCGCCGGGATGTTGCGCTCGCTCGACTATGCCGCGGCGTCCGCGATTGCCGAGGGGCAGGGAGGCGAGGCGACGAGCCGGATCATGCACTGGCGCGACCAGACAAGCGCGCGGTTTCTTGCCGCCTACGGAGAGCGTATCGCCGGATGCCCGACCTATCCGGACTATCCCGCATTCGCCAGCGCCCTGCTCGACCTTTTCCTGATCCAGAAGGCGGCCTATGAGATCAGCTACGAGCTGGCGAACCGTCCTGCCTGGGTGTCCATACCGTTGCGCGGTCTGATCGGTCTGCTTGGAGAGAGCCGCCCGTCGCCGGACGTCCAATAATTTCAAACATTTTTGCGCGCTTTCCCGCGCCCGCCAGAGGTCTCAATGTCAAGAACACGCCAGGTCGTTTCGCACGGCTCACCTTTTCCGCTCGGCGCGCATTGGGACGGGTCCGGCGTGAACTTCGCCATTTTTTCGGCCAACGCGACCAAGGTCGAACTGTGCCTGTTCGACCAGGCAGGAAGGCGGGAGTTGGAGCGCGTGACGCTGCCCGAATTCACCCATGAGGTGTGGCACGGCTATCTGCCGGAAGTGCGCCCGGGTCAGCTCTATGGCTACCGCGTGCATGGCCCCTACGCGCCGGAAGCTGCCCACCGCTTCAACCCGAACAAGCTGCTGCTCGACCCCTACGCGCTGGAGTTGCGCGGCGAGATGCGCTGGCACGACGCCGTCTTCGGCTACCGTGTCGGCCATCCGCGCCAGGATCTGTCGATGGACCGGCGCGATTCGGCTTTCGTGATGCCGAAATGCGTTGTCGTCGATCCGGCCGTCACCTGGGGGTCGGACATCCGCCCGCGGGTGCCGTGGGCCGAGACGATCGTCTACGAGGCGCATGTGAAGGGCATGACGGCGCTCTGCGATGAGCTTCCGCCGCAACTGCGCGGCACGTTTGGCGGGCTGGCCGATCCGCGCGTCATCGAGCATCTGGTCAAGCTCGGCGTCAACGCCATCGAGCTGATGCCCGCACAGGCCTTCTTCGACGACCGGCATCTGGTCGAGCGGGGGCTGACCAACTACTGGGGCTACAACACGATCGGCTTCTTCGCGCCGGCCACGCGCTACATTTCGCCGGGCGCCAGCATCCACGAATTCAAGCTAATGGTGCGCCGGCTGCACGAGGCCGGCATCGAGGTGATCCTCGACGTGGTTTACAACCACACGGCCGAGGGCAACCAGATGGGACCGACGCTTTCGTTTCGCGGCATCGACAACGCCAGCTACTATCTGCTCGGCGACGATCCGCGCTATTATTTCGACACGACCGGCTGCGGCAACACGGTCAATCTGCGGCATCAGCGGGTGTTACAGATGGTGATGGATTCGCTGCGCTACTGGGTGCAGGAATGCCATGTCGACGGGTTCCGCTTCGACCTCGCCAGTTCGCTTGGCCGCGACCGCGACGCGTTCGACTACAATGCGGTATTCTTCGACGCGGTGCGCCAGGACCCTGTCCTGTCGATGGTCAAGCTGATCGCCGAGCCTTGGGACACCGAGGCGAACGGTTACCAGCTCGGCAATTTCCCGCCCGGCTGGGCCGAGTGGAACGACAAATACCGCGACACGCTGCGCGGCTACTGGAAGGGCGACGACGGCATGGCGGCGGATCTAGCCGGCAATCTGCTCGGCTCCGCCAATTTGTTCGAGAAACGCGGCCGGCGGCCTTGGGCCAGCGTCAATTTCGCCACCGCGCATGACGGTTTCACGCTGGCCGACGTGGTCGCCTACAACGACAAGCACAACGAGGCCAATGGCGAGGAAAACCGCGACGGGCATTCGCACAATCTGAGCTGGAACTGCGGCGCGGAAGGTCCGACGGACGACCCGGCGATCCTCGATCTGCGCGACCGCATGCGGCGCAATCTGGCTACAACGGTGCTGCTGTCGCAGGGCACGCCGATGCTTCTGATGGGCGACGAGCTTGGCCGCACGCAGTTCGGCAACAACAACGCCTATTGCCAGGACAACGAGATGAACTGGCTGCGCTGGAGCGGCCATGACGAGCGCGACCAGGGTTTCTTCGATTTCCTGCGCGGGGTCATCCGCATCCGCAAAACGCGCTCGCTGCTGCGGCAATGGCATTTCATGCACGGCAGGAACGGCGAGGCGAAGAAGGCTGTCGATGTGCAGTGGCTGCGTCCCGATGGCGAGGCCATGGACGACCAGGACTGGGAGTCGCCGGTGACGAAATCCATGGCCATGCTGCTCGGCAGGGAGGACGACCGGCTGCTGATGCTGTTCAATGCGCATTTCGAGGACATCTCCTTCAGCCTGCCGGAGGCGCATGAGAGCGGCTGGAACCTGCTGATCGATACGGGCGGCGGCGTTGTCGCGGCAAAGGCTGGCAAGCCGACGGGCGATGGGGCGCTTACGGTGGAAGGACGCTCGATCGTGCTTCTGGAGAGCGTCGTGTGACGGGGTCCGACGCGGAATTTCGGCACGGCGCGAATTCGTGGGGGCCGGAATTCGTCGGCGAAGGCGACGTTCGGTTTCGGCTGTGGGCTCCCGGGCAGAGCGAGCTTGCGCTGCGGCTGGACGGCGTCGATGCGGCGATGATTCGACAGGAGGATGGCTGGTTCGAACTTCTCGCGACCGGCGTTTCGCCCGGCGCGCGCTACGGCTTCGTGCTGGCCGACGGGGCCGTCATCCCGGACCCTGCCTCGCGGGCACAGGCCGAGGGCGTTCACGGCCCGTCGGTAGTCGTCGATCCGCAGGGCTACAAATGGGTTGAGGACGCGTGGCCGGGACGACCCTGGGAAGAGGCGGTGATCTACGAGCTTCACATCGGCGCCTTCACGCCGGAAGGCACGTTCCGCGCAGCGATAGAGCGGCTCGCACATCTGCGCGATCTCGGCGTCACCGCGATCGAAATCATGCCGGTCGCCCACTTCGCGGGGGAGCGCGGCTGGGGCTATGACGGCGTTTTTCATTACGCGCCGCACCCGGCCTATGGCGCGCCCGACGACATGAAGGCCTTTGTGGACGCCGCGCACGGCCACGGGCTGATGGTGCTGCTCGACGTCGTCTACAATCACTTCGGACCCGAGGGGAACTATCTGTCGCTCTATGCGCCGCAATTCTTCCATCCCGAACGGCAGACGCCGTGGGGCGCGGCGATCGCCTACGAAAAGGCTCCGGTGCGGGCGTTCTTCGTCGAGAACGCGCTGTACTGGCTCGACGAATTCAGGCTCGACGGTCTTCGTTTCGACGCTATCGACCACATCCATGACGAGGGGTCCGATCCGGAGATTCTCGTGGAGATTGCGCAGCGCATCCGCAGGGAATTTCCGGACCGGAAAATCCATCTCACCACCGAAGACAACCGCAACATCACGCGCCTGCACGAGCGCGACGGGCAGGGCAGGGCAGCGCTCTACACGGCCGAGTGGAACGACGATCTCCACAATGTCGCGCATGTGGTGGCGACCGGCGAGACGGAAGGCTACTACTCGGACTTTGCCGAGGATCACTGGCGGAAAATGGCGCGGACGCTTGCCGAAGGCTTCGCCTATCAAGGGGAAGCCTCGACCTACGGGGGCAAAAAACCGCGCGGCCGGCCGAGCGCCCATCTGCCGCCCACCGCCTTCGTCGATTTTTTGCAGAACCACGACCAGGTCGGCAACCGGGCATTCGGCGAGCGGCTGATTGCGTTGGCCGACCAGCAGATGGTGCGGGGGCTGATGGCGGTGCTGCTGCTGTCGCCGCATATCCCGCTGCTGTTCATGGGCGAGGAGACGGGCGAGACGCGGCCCTTCTGCTTCTTCACGGATTTCGAGGGCGAACTGGCCGACGCGGTGCGCAACGGCCGTCGCCGCGAATTCGCGCATTTTGCCGCCTTCCGGGGCGACGAAGCCGAACTGGTGCAGATACCCGACCCGAACGAGGCAAGCACTTTTGATGCCTGCAAGCTGGACTGGGCGCGGCTGGCAACCGACGATGGAGCGGACTGGCTTGCGTTCACACGCGGCCTTCTCGACCTCAGGCGGGAAAAAATCGTGCCGCTGCTGCACGATGCGCCGGGGCATTCTGGGCGGGTGCTGGCCGCCGATGACGGCGTCATCGCCATCGACTGGCGCTTGAAAAAAGGCCTGCTGCAGTTGCGCGCCAATCTGGGGGACGCGGAGCATCCGGTCCCTTCATATGAGGGAACAATCATCTTCGCACAGCCGGCGGGTTCTGATGAAAGACTGAGCGCGGGCGACCTTCCCGCCAAAAGCGTGGTGGCCGCGATCGCGGAGACGAACACGCAATGAGCGCGCTCGACGAACTGGCGCGGCGGCGCGGCATCTCGCTTCAGCACTACGGGCTGGACGGGCAATTGCTGACGGTTTCCGATGCGACCAAGCTGTCGATCCTGTCATCGCTCGGCGTGCGCGTCGGCTCCGAACTGGAGATCGCCGAAAGCCTCGGCGAAGCGGCCGGACTGGAACCGCCGACGATGCGCGCGGCCGAAGGGCAACGCTGCCATGTGCCTGACTGGCTCCCGCAGGCTCGCGCCTGGGGCATTTCAGTGCAGGTGTTCGAACTCGTCTCGCGCCGCAACTGGGGTATTGGGGACTTCGCCGATCTGGCAGCGTTCTGTGAAATCGCGGCAAGCGCGGGCGCGGATTTCGTCGGGGTGAACCCGCTGCACGCGCTGTTCCTGTCGCAACCGTCGCGACGCAGCCCTTTCTTTCCTTCCAGCCGGCTGTTCCTGAACCCGCTCTACATCGCGGTCGATCGCCTGCCTAGATTTTTGGCCTCGGCCGAAGAGCGTGAGGCCATTCAGAATGCGCGCAACGCGGCCCTGATCGACTACGATGAAGTGGCGCGCCTGAAGCTCGCCGCGTTGGGCCGGATATGGCGCAACTGGCGCGACGAACCATCGCTTTTTTCCAAAGCGGTGTTCGAGACGTTTGTACAATCGGGCGGAGAGGCCCTGAGGCGGCACGCGCTGTTCGAGGCGCTGTCTCTGGCGATGGTTGCGGCTGGCTACAGCGCTGGCTGGACAGAGTGGCCGCACCAATACCAAAGCGTGACATCCCCCGACGTTGCGGATTTCGCAGTTCGCAACGAAGAGGAAATTCGCTTCCACATCTGGCTGCAATGGCTGGCCGACGCGCAATTGGCGCAGGCCGCCGCCGCCGCGAAACAGGCCGGGATGCGGATCGGCCTCTATCTCGATCTGGCGGTCGGCGACGCGCCGGACGGCTCGGCGACCTGGAGCAGTCCGGAGCAATCGGTTTTAAGCATCAACATCGGCGCGCCGCCGGATATGTTCACCGCCGACGGCCAGGATTGGGGCCTGTCGCCGCTGTCGCCGGCGGCGCTGCCCGAGGACGATTTCGCGCATTACCGGCGCATGATCGAGGCCGCGATGCGCCACGCAGGCGCGCTGCGCATCGACCACGCGATGTCGCTGTGGCAGCTGTTTTTCGTGCCGCGCGACGGCGTGCCGGCCGACGGCGCCTATGTGCGCTATCCGATCGAGGGCATGCTGAGGGTGCTGGCCGACCTGTCGGGCAAGCATGGCGCGATCGTGGTCGGCGAGGATTTGGGCTACGTGCCGGAAGGCTTTCGCTGGGTGATGGAGCTATCCGGCATCCTGTCCTACCGCATCCTTTATTTCGAGGAGCGCGACGGCCGTTTCGTTAGCCCGCAGGACTATCCCGGGCTGGCGCTGGCCTGTCTGTCGACCCACGATCTGCCGACGCTGAAAGGCTGGTGGATCGGCAACGATATCGATCTGCGCCTGGAACACGGGCTGATCGGCGCGGAGGAGGCGGAAAGGCAGACGCGGGAGCGCAGCGAAAGACGCCGGCAACTGGCCGATGCGCTGCGCGCGTCGCAATCCCTGTCCGATGCCGATCTGACCGAGGTGGAGGCGGCGCTGCGCGATCCGCTTTCGGAGCTGCCGGCGGCGCTGATGGCTGCTGCACATTTATATGTGGCAAAGACGCCGTCGCTGCTGGCCGTCGTCCGGCTGGCCGACGTTGCCGGCGAACTGCTGCCGGCCAATCTTCCCGGGACGGTCGACAGCTATCCGAACTGGCGGCTGAAATCCTCCGTCGCGATCGAGGATCTGGCCGGCACGCCGCTGTTCAGGTCGGTCGTCGAGGCGATGGCAAACGAACGGCCCAGAGCATGATCCCGCTCGCCACCTACCGGCTGCAGTTTCGCGACGGGATGACGTTCGACCGGGCGGCAAAAATCGTGCCCTATCTCGCTCGGCTCGGCGTCAGCCACCTCTATACGTCGCCGATCTTCGCCGCCACGGCCGGATCGACGCATGGCTACGACATCACTGATCACAATCAATTCGATCCAGCCCTCGGCGGGCGCGAGGGTTTTGAGCGACTGAGCCGCGCGCTTCGCGATGCGGGGCTGGGGCTGATCCTTGACCTCGTGCCCAACCACATGGCGGCGTCGCTGGAAAACGACTGGTGGCGCAGCGTCGTCGAATGGGGACAGGCCAGCCCCTACGGGAAGCATTTCGACATCGACTGGAACGAAAAACTGACCCTGCCGATGCTCGGTCGTTCCTATGGCGAGGCGCTTGCTGCGGGCGAGCTTGCGGTAAAACCGGACGCCGAACGAGGCTGTCTGGCGCTGGCCTATTTCGAGCATCGCCTGCCGCTCGATCCGCGCAGCTACAGTTGGGTTTTGCGGCAGGTCGAAGGCGCGCTGGCAGCGGCAATCGCGGCTCGCGCGGAGCAGGCATCGCCGGCTGCCGAAAACCAGATGCATGACGCGATCCGAGCGTTGCGGGCGGAGGGTGCGGCGGCTCAACTCGATGAGCAACTGTCGCGCCTGTCGAAAAATCCCGGTTTTGTCGACAAGGTCCATTCCGATCAACCCTGGCAGCTGCATTTCTGGAAGGACGCCCGAAAACATCTGAGTTACCGGCGGTTCTTCGAGGTCACCGGGCTGGTCGGGGTCAGGGTCGAGGACAAGACGGTGTTCGAGGATGTGCATCGGCTGGCGCTAGAACTCGTCCGGTCTGGACAGGTGGATGGGCTCAGGATCGATCATGTCGACGGGCTGGCCGATCCGCGTGCCTATCTGCAACGGCTCCGCGACGCGGTCGGCCCCGAGGTTTTCATCGTGGTCGAAAAGATCCTGGCGCGCGGCGAGGTGCTGCCGCCCGACTGGCCGATCTCGGGAACCACCGGCTACGAATTCATCACCGCCATCGCCGATCTGATGATCGACCCGTCCGGCGCGCCGAAACTCGACCGGGCCTATGACGAAGTCGCCGGCCATGCCGTCGATTATGCAAGCGCGGAGCGCGAGGCGAAGATCACGATCCTCACCCGAAATTTCGAGGGCGAGCTCGAAGCGCTGGTTCGGCTTGCGCTGGAGATCGACGGGGGCGATCTGAGCGATGAGGATTTGCGCGCAGCCATCGCGGAGACGATCGTCGCTTTCCCGGTCTATCGGACCTATGGCGACGGCAATGGAATGCCGGAGGCCGACATCAGGCTGCTCGGAGACGTGGCCGATAAGGCGCGCGGAGCGGGGGCCAAGGGCGAGGCCGTGGATCTTCTGTTCCGCATCCTCAAGGGTGACGTTCCGGCTACTGCCGGTGCGGCTCGGTTCCGCACGCGCTTCCAGCAACTCACCGGGCCGGTCATGGCCAAGGCCGTGGAGGACACGCTGTTCTACCGCCATAACCGTCTGATCGGCCTGAACGAGGTCGGCGGCGATCCCCAGGCGAGCGGTTCGGTCGAGGGTTTTCACAGCGCCATGCAGGAGCGGGTCCGCCTGCAGCCGCAGGGGCTTTTGACGACCGCCACGCACGACACCAAGCGCGGCGAAGATGCGCGCGCGCGCCTGTATGCCATCAGCGAAGCGCCGCGCGTGTGGAGCGCCGCCGTCGCTCGCTGGCGGGAGATGAATTCGGAGCGCGCAGGGCGCATCCACGACAGGCCCGCGCCCGACGCCGAGACCGAATGGCTGCTTTGCCAGTCGCTTGCCGGCGTCTGGCCGGAGAAACTCGACCCGGCTGATGCCGCCGCGCTGGGTCGCTTGCGCAAACGGTTTCTCGCCTATGTCGAGAAGGCGCTGCGCGAGGCCAAGCGCCACACGTCCTGGATCGACATCGACGAGCCTTACGAGGAGGCGGTGAAATCCTATGCCGGCGGCCTGCTGTCGCCGGACAATCGCGGTTTCCTAGATGATTTCGCCGAAACGCTGCGCCCCTTCATCCGCGCCGGCCATCTCAACAGTTTTACCCAGACGCTTACAAAAATGACGGCGCCCGGCATTCCCGACATCTATCAGGGCTGCGAGATGATGGATCTAAGCCTGGTCGATCCCGACAACCGCCGGCTGCCGGATTTCGACATGCTGACACGGTCCTTGCACGAAAACGCAGGGTCTTCCTGGCGCGACCAGGAGGCGGGCGTCGTCAAGCAGCAGATGGTCGCGCTATGCCTGCGACTGCGGCGGGAGCGGCCCGCGCTTTTTCAGCGCGGAGACTACACGGAGGTCGAAGTCGCCGGCAACAGGTGCGATCACATTGTCGCCTTCATGCGTTCGGATGGAAAAGACATGGCGATCACCGTCGCGCCGCGTTTGTGCTTCGGCTTTTCGGGCGAAGGCAATCTGTTTGCCGACTCAGGCTCATGGGACGACACCGTGATCTACCTTCCGCCGCGGGCCGCCGGCCGCGAACTGCGCAATGTTTTCACGCGAGAAATGCTTGCCGGCAGCGGATCGATCTCTGTCGGCGCGTTGTTGGCGGACTGTCCGGTGGCCCTGCTCGTCCACTCTGAATAATCGCGGGTCGGCGAGCGAACAAACAGGCGGTTCGGGCGTTGGAGAAAAAGCTTCCGGTTGCGTGGAAGCGTCAACGCGAATTGAGGAGCGCAGACATGGAAAACGGTGGTGACGAGCGTCTGAAAAGACGCGCCTACGAATTGTGGGAAATGGAGGGCCGCCCGGAGGGCAAGGACAAGGAGCACTGGTCGCGCGCCGAGAGCGAGCCTTCTTCTTCGGAAGAGGTCACGCGAACATTCGGCCCGGATGGCGCGAAAGTGACCGAAGTGACCAAGCGCAAGAAGACCTTCAACAAATCAACGTCCGGCGATGCCGCCGGCGGGAATGCGACACGAGGTGAAAATGGCTGAGACCAGAACGCTGCTGGATCGCGACGAAATCAGGGACTGGGCCGCGGCGCGCATCGGCTCGCCCGCGATCTGGTCGGAGCAGCCGGTGATCGGCAAGGACGAACCAGTGCTCCGGATCGTGTTCGACCAGCATTCCTATCAGGACCAGGATCAGGGCGACCGGCAGGGCGGGCTCGAACTGGTCGAATGGGATGACTGGTTCAAGCTGTTCGAGGAACGCGGGCTGGCTCTGGTGGTGGGCGAGGAGGTTCCGGGGGTGCGCGACGAATTCCACGAGATCATCGCGCGATAGCCGACTGTTTCGCGCATGCTCGCGATTCTTCGAAACGAGTGCTAGGCTGCCGCCGGGAACCGACGTAGCCAGGTCACGTTTGGTCCGCATCGCAACGGGAATTCACCGATGGCTCCGCGCTCCTTCTGGAAGGGCTACCTGAAACTCTCGCTGGTGACCTGTCCGGTGTCGATGACCCCGGCGACCTCCGATCAGAAGAAGGTGCGGTTCCATACCGTCAACCGCGCGACCGGCAACAGGG
>JBGTLX010000429.1:0-3471 GCA_041743855.1 Rhizobiaceae bacterium
TGATTTCCCGCACCTCGGGCAAAAACTTTTCGGCGTCCGGCGACACCAGTAGCACCGTTGCAGTCGCGATCCGGCCGGCCAGAACCGCGCTGCGGCCAAGCGTGTCGGCGACGGCGGGGCCGATGCAAAAGTCCTCGGCATGCAAGAGCTTGCCGTTCTCCCGGATGCGCCAGCGATCCGAAAACCACGCATGGCCGACGCTCTCGCCCATGGCGAGGCGTCCGAACACCGTGGCTTCGACGATCAGCGCCTCGGCGCCGACGCCGAGATCGACCTCCAGTTTTCTGGCAAAGGCGGCGCGGTCGAAAAGGATCGTTTCCTGCGGCAGCCAGGCGATGCGGCCGCCATCGCCGACCACGAGTTTTGCCGAAACGTCCGCCTGGCCCGACAGCGCGCGATAGACTTTTTCGCAGGCCTGGGTGGTGACCGTGAGCGCTGCTTGCGGCCCGACCTCGACATGCCAGTCGATGCGGTCGCCGCCGGTCAGGCCGCCGGCGGTGTTGATCAGCACCGCTTCCAGCGGATCGCCCGACGATGCGGGCATGCGGATTTTTGCCGCGCCCTCCTGATGCAGCCGGGCAAGCCGCGTCCTGCCGTCGAACCGCCGCACGCCAAGATGCGCGGTAGCCCTCACGCGCTGTTCAGACAGTTTTTCGGATCGATCGGCTATGGACGGCATGAGCTGTTTCCTGGTCGCCCAACCTCACGCATCGGCGGCTTCTTGTCGAGGCGCTAAGCAGCGTCGCCGGCGTCGTTTCACAATTCGCGGCGATCGCATATTGAACCGCCGCGCACCGCCCCTACCTGCAAGGACCTTCCCCGCCATTCCCGGAGTCGACCGTGACCGATCTTTCGCAATTTCCGATCGCCACGCGTTGGCCGGCAAAACACCCGGACCGTCTCCAGCTCTATTCAGCCCTGACTCCGAACGGCGTGAAGGTCTCGATCGCGCTGGAAGAACTGGGCCTGCCTTATGAGGCGCATTACATCGACATCATGAAGAACGAGAGCTGGACGCCGGAATTCCTGTCGCTCAACCCGAACGGCAAGATACCCGCCATCATCGATCCGGACGGTCCGGGCGGCAAGCCGATCGAACTGTTCGAATCGGGAGCCATCCTGCTTTATCTGGCTGAGAAGACCGGCAAGCTCGTCCCGGCCGATGCGGCTTTGCGCTACGAAACCATCCAGTGGGTGTTCTTCCAGATGGCGGCGATCGGGCCGATGTTCGGCCAGCTCGGTTTTTTTCATAAGTTCGCAGGCAAGGATATTGCCGACAAGCGACCGCTCAACAGGTATGTCGATGAGTCGAAGCGTCTGCTCGGGGTTATGGAGACAAGGCTGGCAGGCCGCCAATGGTTCCTGGGCGACGATTACACCATCGCCGACATCGCCCATGTCGGCTGGGTGCGCAATCTGATAGAATTTTACGACGCCGGAGATCTGGTCGGCATCAAGGATTTTCCGAATGTGCAAGCATGGCTGGGACACGCGCTTACCCGCCCGGCCACGCAGACCGGCCTGAACATCCCGGCGCGCCCGCAACCATAGATAGGATGCCTTGCGCGGCGATTTGCTGCGCAAGGCTCGTAAACCTATTTGCCCTTGGCTTTCTTGGGTTCCTTGCCGTCCCTGCCGATTGCCGAAGCCGCCATGCCCACAGCGACGCTCGCCGTGTCCTTGACCTTGCGCATAACGCGCGCCGCCATTGACGGTTTGTCGCTCACCGATTTTTTAGCAGGCGCGGTCTTTGCGGAAGGAGCGGCCTTTGCGGGCGCCTTGACCGTCTTGGGGGCAGCCGTGCCGAAACTCGGCTTCTTGGCGTCCTTGGAACGCTCGGCAATCGCCGCGCCGGCTCCCGTTTTTGCTTGCGCCGGTTTGCCGCTTCTTTTGGGAGCAGCCTTCTTTTTAGTGGTCGCCATCGCCCTCTCCTAACACGCGGCAAATGTGCCGCAATGACCAACGCGCAAAGCGGGTTGCGGTTCCCGCAACGAGAATTCCGCTCAAAGTCAAACAACCATATCGGCTTTGCGCTTCCTGGCAAGAACGCGGTCGACATTGGGCATGTCGTTGGATACGACCCAGTCGCGGGCCTGTTGGTCGGATTTCCCATGTTCCCGCCAGCGCTCCAGCAAGCGGCGCTCGAGTTCGAAGCGCGGCGTGTCGATAAAGACGGTGAGGTCGAACAGGTCTGCGAGGGTTGACCAGGGCGCTTCGTCGAGCAACAGATAATTGCCTTCGATCAGGACGAATCGCGCCTCGGCGCCGATGATCGAAGCGCCGGCCCGCGCCAACTCCATCGAGCGGTCGAAGACCGGAATGGCAATGTCTGGCTCGACCGAACGGATGCGCCTCAGCAATGCGTGAAAGCCCGCAAAGTCGAAGGTTTCGGGCGCGCCCTTGACCGCGCGCAGACCGCGCGCGGCCAGCACGGAATCGTCGAAATGAAATCCGTCCATCGGCACGACGACGGCGGAATGCTCACGCAGAACGTCGCAAAGGTTTTCGGCCAAGGTCGATTTGCCCGATCCAGGCGGGCCGGCGATGGCGACCAAATAGCGCCGCGCCTTGCCCGCACGCCGGAAGATCGTGGCTGCTATGGAAGCGATCTCCGACATGGCGTCTCCGTCCGGTTGATGGCGCATCTTGTCGGCAGTTTCGGGAAAATTCAAACCCCTTCGATGACTTTGCCTCAAGCCGCCGGTCGATTCCCTAGCGGCAGAAGGTCACGCAAATTTGCGCCTGGCTGTTGCACAAACGTGATGGCGACCGGCCCGATCATAGGCTAGATCGAGACCCGGATCGTCCGCCAAACGGACGTTTCGTCAAAAAAACAATCAACGGGAATCCGCCTTGCACACAGCATCCTTCGGCCAGTTCAGCCTCCTGCAGAAACCGGCCATGCTGCTTGCAGCGCTGATGTTCGTGGCCGTCGGCTGTTCGACGACGCCGAAACAGGTTCTCGACGTTTCGCCACCGGCCTTCGATTCGAAATATGCGGCGCTGGTTGTCGATGCAGGCACCGGCCGCACGCTGTTCCAGTCCAATGCGACCGCGCCGCGCTACCCCGCCTCGCTGACCAAGATGATGACCATGTATATGGTGTTCGAGGCGCTGGATTCCGGGCGCATCTCGAAATCAACGCCTATACCGGTGTCGGCAAACGCCGCTTCCGAGCCGCCGACCAAGGTCGGGTTGCGCTCCGGCGACACGATCGATGTCGACACTGCGTTGCGCGCGCTCGCCGTCAAATCGGCAAACGACGCAGCCACCGCGGTCGGCGAATATCTCGGCGGGTCGGAACAGGGTTTTGCCGCCATGATGACGTCGAGAGCCCGCCAGCTCGGCATGCGCGGCACGCGCTTTGCCAATGCGTCGGGCCTGCCCGACCTGGCCCAGCAGACCACGGCGCGCGACATGGCGGTGCTGGGTCAGGCGCTCCGCTCGCGCTTTTCCCACCACTATCACTAT
>JBGTLX010000430.1:0-6287 GCA_041743855.1 Rhizobiaceae bacterium
TCAGCCGATAATTCACGATCCGGTTCTCGCCGCCCGAGACGACGAAGAGGACCGGCGCGTCCTGACCGGAGAACGAGGAAGGGAACTGGATGTAGGTTTTCGCGCCGTCCGAGTAGACGCGGGTCGGCTTCCAGCGCGCCCCGCCGCTGGTGCGATAGCTAAAGTTAAGGTTTTCAGCCGGAACGCCGGCGCCGGGAATGATGCTCGCTTCCATCCGCGCGTTGATCTCGGCGAATTTCGCATTGACGTCCTCGGGATATTCGAACCCGACGCGAGCCATGTATTGCGTGTGGTGGGATTTGAGCTGGATGTGGTAGGTGCGCCGCGAAGTCGTCACGACCATCGACGACACCAGGCCCGATTCGGACGGCTTGACGATCAGATGAATCGTTTGGCCGCCGACCGCGCCGGACGTTGCAGGCTCGACTTTCCATCGGACTGTGTCGCCGACCAGGACGTCGCGAACGACCTCTCCGGCTTGCAGTTCTATGTCGCAGACCTGGAGCGGCGAACAGACGACGGATGGCTGTACTTCTCCATAGAGGAAGATCACCTTACCGTCGGGTCCTTTGGTGACGAGACCGCGTGATCCGCGCCATTCGCCTGAGATGCTGGTGCCCTTCGCCTCATTGGCGCTCATCTCCTGGGCCTCTGAGGACGCTGCGTCAAAGGACGCCGACGTAAGCGTGAGGAGGGCGACGCAAGCGCCTGCCCGCATTGATGATGGGATCATTGTCGAAAACCTCGTAGGCTTCATAGTTGCGCCGTCCAATCGAAGTCCCGGAGATAGAGGCCGATCGGATTCAGCCGGATGATTTCCTCATCCTGCGGTGGGGTGATGGTGACCGTGGCGATGCCGCGGAAGCGCCGGGTCGCTGTTTCCTTGCCTTTCCGGTCGCGCTCGAACTCCGTCCAGTCGATCTGGTAGCTCTGGTTCGACAGGGCGACGACGTTATTGACTTCGATCGCAACCGTTCTCGTCTTCGCCCGCTCAAAGGGTGAATTCCCCCGAAACCAGTTGTTGATCTTCTCGGTTGCCGGATCCGAGGTGCGGAGAAGCGCGTAGGTGCGGTCGATATATTGCTTCTGGACGACCGCATCAGGGGTGATCGACCGGAAGGAGGTGATGAAGCCGCCGAGTGCCGCGCGGACGACACGGGGATCGGCATATTCGATCTGCTGCGGATAGCCTCCGACCACCGCAGTACCGAGCTTGTCGACCTCGACGATGTAAGGAACCAGCTTCACCTGCGTGCTCTGGTAGAGCGCATAGGAGAAGCCGATCGTCGCCATGGCCATGCCGGTTATGCCGACGATACGCCAGGCGCTGGCCGCCTTCACATAGCTCCCATAGCGCTCGTTCCACTCCTGTCGGGCGGCAAGATACGGGTTGTCTGGATGGTCGCGTTTGGCCATCTGCTAAAAGCCTCATTTGTGGGAGAGTTATTTCTTGGGAGCGGAACCGGATTTGCCGGAGCCGGGCAAAAGTTTCTGCCCTGGCCGTCCGCCATCGAGCTTTGCGTTGGCGAGGCCGAGCGTCGACGTTCCATACGACCCCGGCGCGCCGATCGCTTGATCCTTCGCAGCGGACGCCAATGCGCCGCCGGCCGAACCGACTCCCGAAAACATGCCTTTCACCGCAGCGGAACCGAATGACGCCCCCGATTGCCTCGCTGCGGAATAGGCAGTTGCACCAGCCCTCGCTCCACCGTAGGCGAGCGTGCCCGCGCCGAGTGCGGCGGATGTCGTCTGACCGCCGTGCCGGATCGCCTCCATGCCGCCTGTAACGGAGACGCCCTGCACGACACCCTGCACAATGTTCGGGACGTACATGGCGACCATAAAGATGATCACCGCGATGCCGGCGATTGCCGTTGTCGCGTAAGCGGACTCTTCCGTCGTTGGGTCCTCAGCGATGCCGATCAAGACATCCGAACCGATGCTGGCGATCATGACGAGCGCCATCAGCTTCATGCCGACGCTGAAAGCGTAGATCAGGTAACGGATAGCGAAATCTTTTGTGAAGGACGTTCCGCCGAAGCCCAGCATGATCATGCCGGCAAGAAGACCTACATACATCTCGGTGATGACGGCGATGAAGATTGCGGCGACCAGGCCGAAGCAGATGACCACCACCATCATCGAAAATACCGCTGCCGTCGCGAGAGCGTTGTCTTCGAACAATCCAAAGGAGATCTTCTCCGACAGGGAGGCACCTACTCTGAGACCGGCGTCGAACACGTCGGCGGGCGAGACCGAGCCTGAACCTCCACCGATCTGGAACAGGCTGTTCACTACGTCCTTGGCAAGCTGCGGCCCTGTGGTGAGCACAAAGAGGAAGAAGCCGATGAACATGATGCGCCTGACCAGTTCACCGAACCAAGCCTCGAGCGTCGCGGAATTGATGGCAAGCCAGATCGCGCATATCCCGACCTCGATCAGAGCCAGTAACCAGAACAGAGAGGTTGCCGCCTGAAGGATCGTTGCTTCCCAGCTTTTGGCTGTGTCAGTGATCCGGGTCTGGATCGTATCGACGACGTTGTTGAACGATTGCGCGACGGCAGGCTCGCTCGCTGCGAACCAGGCAATCGCTGCGCCGATCAGAATTGAAACGTTTGCGACACTTCTATTCATGTCACCGCCTCAATCCCAATCCGGCTTGAACCGCTTGCCGTCGTCCGTGCGGGGCTTTTCGGGTACGGCAAAGAAGTCGCGGCCGCCGGATGCGGAAGGTGTTGCCGGAGCAGGTTTCTCGCGCGGGAGCACGATGACCAGCATGGATATGACGACGGCAAGGACAACGATTCCGGTGCCGGCGATAATGGAGAGGCGGCTCATTATCTCACCAGTCCGGCCGGAATTGCTGACCATCCGACGTCGACGGGCTTTCCGTGCGCTTGAAAAAATCTTCGCGCCGGGCCTGAGCCAGGTCTTCCTTGGCTTGTTCGGACTGATACCAGGTTCCCATCATGGTCATCTGCTGGGAGACGAGCCCGCGCAATTTCTGGGTTTGGGCCACCTGTTGCGCGGCGATCTGATGTCCGACCTGCAATGCCTTCATTTGACCGTCGGATGATTCCGACATCGAACGGAGCTGGCGCATGGTGGCCTCTTCCGTGGAAAACTGCTCGGCCGTCAGGTTCGCCGCCTTCAACGTGCCACCGATCGTGTCTCGATTGGTGTCGGACCAACTCTGCCAGGCGTTCGAAAAGTCCTGCCCATTCGGAAGCTCGGTCTTGAAATCGGTATAGCTCTGAAACCGCTGTTTCAGCACATCGTCGATATTGCCCATGGAGAAGGCGATGCCCTGCCCCTGGTTCACGATCCCCTGCAGTTCTCCGAGATCGCTCTCGACCTGTCCCCAGATGTGGGAGGGAAGCCGTGCGGTGTTCTGCAGCATGTTCTCGTAGATGCGGATCTGGTTCTGGATCTGCTCGGCGAGCTGGGTGATCTGAGTGACCTGGTTCTGGATCTGCTCGGCCGACTGGCCGACGAGACCGACCAATTCGGAATTGTTGAGCAACTGCGTCCATTCCGTCGCGTTGCCGGTGGCGGCGCCGGCGGTCGATCGAGAAGACATCATCGGTATCGCGGTCAGACCGACGACCAGAGCAAGCGCCGTCGCCTTGACCGATCCGCGGTACGTGGCAAACCTACGATTGAAGCAAAGCGTCTGCATTCTCGATTCCCCTCTGCTCGAGCCAATGGGCAGGCCAAGTCTGGCCGTGCGTCTCCCGCAATTCCTGGATGCGCCGTAGATCGTCTTTGCCGGCCGCCCCGACGAAGGAGAGCGTCACGGGACCGAGCGCCATGTCGAACAGCCGGCGGCCCTCGGGCGAGACGACGTAGTATTCGCGCTTGGGAAGCGCGGTCGCGACGATCTCGATCTGACGCTCGTTAAAGCCGATGTGTTCGTAGAACTCCCGCGTGCCGCTTTCCCGCGCCGCTCCATTCGGCAAGCAGATCTTCGTCGGACAGGATTCCTTCAGGACGTCGATGATGCCGGATCGCTCGGCATCCGAGATCGACTGCGTTGCGAGAATGACGGCGCAGTTCGCCTTGCGCAGCACCTTCAGCCATTCGCGAATCTTGTCCCGGAAAGCCGGATGACCGAGCATCAGCCAGGCTTCGTCGAGAATGATCAGGCTGGGCGCTCCGGTCAGCCGCTTTTCGATGCGGCGGAAGAGGTAGAGCAAAACCGGGATTAGGTTCCGGTCACCCATGTTCATCAGTTGCTCGATTTCGAATGTCTGGAATGACGACAGCGTCAGACCGTCGCCCTCCGCATCGAGAAGGTGGCCCATTGGACCATCGACCGTGTAGTGATGGAGAGCATCCTTCAATTCGCGAAGCTGCACGCCTGACACAAAATCGGAGAGAGATTTACCTTCCGAGGCAGCCATGAGGCCCAGCTGCCGCGATATGGCGTTGCGATGGTCGGGCGTGACTTTTACGCCTTGCAGCGCGATCAGCGTCTCGATCCATTCGGCCGCCCAGGCCCGATCGCCATCGGTTCCAAGTTCCGAAAGTGGACAGAAGGAAAGGCCCTCCCCTGCCCCGACATCATGATGATCGCCGCCGACGGCGAGCGTGAGCGGCAGCATTGAGCGGCCCTTATCGAACGCGAAGAGCTGTGCGCCCTCGTATCGGCGGAATTGGGCAGCGATCAGTGCAAGAAGTGTCGATTTACCGGAACCGGTCGGTCCGAAGATCAGGGTGTGGCCGACGTCGTTGGAGTGAAGATTGAGCCGGAACGGTGTCGAGCCGGACGCCACCTGGCAGAGCGGAGGCGAGTTTTCGGGATAGAACGGACAGGGCGCTACGGCACTGCCCGACCAGACCGCATTGAGCGGAATGAGATCGGCCAGATTGCGCGTGTTGATCAGCGGTTCGCGGATATTGGCGTACCAGTTGCCGGGCAGACTGCCGAGAAACGCCTCGGTCGCATTCAGCGTCTCGATGCGGGCGCCGAAACCTTCGGCCTGGACAAGCCGGCGCACCGCTTCAGCCTTGTCGCGCAGTCGCCGCTCGTCTTCGTCAAACATCACGATGACCGGCGTATAGTAGCCATAGGCGACGAGTTGGGACGATGCTTCCGCGATCGCATCCTCGGCTTCGGCAACCATCAGGGCCGCGTCCTGGTCGACCGATCGGGAATTCGTCTGGAACAGCTGGTCGAAGAAGGGTCGCACCTTCTGCTGCCACTTCTTGCGGGTGCGCTCGAGCTTCTGGCGCGCCTCGATCGCATCGAGGAACATGAAGCGCGACGACCAGCGATAGGTGAGCGGCATCAGGTCGAGCGAATTGAGGATGCCGGGCCAGCTTTCCGCTGGAAATCCGTCGATCGCGACGACGGCGAGATAGCGGTTGTCGATGAGCGGCGACAGGCCGTGATGGAAATCCGCCGTTGCCAGGAAATCGAGATACACCGGAATGGCTGGAAGCTTTATCGGATGGTTCTCCCCGACAATGCAGAAGCGGACGAACTGCAGGAGTTCGTCGTATTTCGCTATTCGGGTTCCACTCCTTTCAGGCGCTTCATGCGTGACCATGCGCCGGATCGAGAGCACGTTCGCCATATATTGCTCGAACTCACGGATCGCAGTCCGGAAATATCCCAGCACGGTGTCGGCGAAGCGCTCGTTCCGCGACGCATCGTCGGAATAGACATATTTCGCGAGTGTTGATTTGCTCTTCTCGGGTGGCCGGTAGGTCAACAGGATCGCATGCCGGCTCTCGAAATGGCCGCTTTCGGCCTTAAAATGGTTTCGGCGTTCATCGTCGATCAGCGCGCTCACCGGGTCCGGGAAATGCGAATCCTCGCGCGCTGGATAGGCTGTCGTCGGCATGCGCACCGCTTCGACCTGAATCATCCAGCCGGTGCCGAGCCGCGACAGGATCGCATTGATCTGACGCGCGACTTCGTTGCGCTCGAAATCGGTCGAGCTTTCGGAATCCGGACCGGCAAAATACCAGCCAGCGAGGAGCGAGCCGTCCTTCAGCAGCAGCACGCCATTGTCGACGAGCCCCGCATAGGGGAGCAGGTCCGAGAAAGACGGTCCGGGGTGCCGGAATCTTTTGAGCGCAACCATTGCGGTCCCCAGTCAGTAGCTGCGCCAGTGCGTCGAGGTCGGCCGATAGTGCGACCGATAGCGGATATGGCGCAGATAGACGGTGCGCATCATCGGGTCGGCCTTGGCCATCATTCTGAGCAGTGCGACGACTACGATCCAGATCGCGATGCCGAAGATCGCGGAAAACCAGGTCAGCACCACAAAGATCAGGAT
>JBGTLX010000431.1:0-1936 GCA_041743855.1 Rhizobiaceae bacterium
TTTGAGTTCGGTCGCGTCGTCACAGGTGATCTGCAGGAACACGCCGGTGTTCGGGCCGCCCTTGTAGGCCTGCCCGGTCGAATGAAGGAATCTCGGCCCGAAGCCGAGACAGGTGGCGACGCGCTTGCGGTCGCGGATCAGGACGCGCATATCCTGCAACGCATCGCGATGGCGCTCATTGCGTTCGACGTAGGCGAGGAGAGCGCAATAGTCGCCTGCTCGAAGCCGCTCGAAATGCGCTGAAAGAACTTCCACCAGCGTCTTAGCCTTCGCGAATGCTTTACTGTTTTTGTCGCCGGCAAAGAGCGCAATGCCGGCCTCTTCGAACAGCGCCGTTTCTGGAGGCAGCTTCCCGGTGCGCTCATAGGCAGCGGTGAGTTCGCGCGTCTTGTTCTTGCTGGCCTCGACATCCGGCTGATCGAACGGATTGATGCCGAGGATCGAGCCCGCGACGGCCGTGGCAAATTCCCAGCGGAAGAATTCCTGGCCGATGTGATAACGATCGGCGACGGCGATGCGCACCACCGGGTGACCCGCGCGTTCGAGCGCATTGACCGCGTCGTCCTGCGCGGCATCGGCTTCGCCTGACAGCCGCACATAGCCGAACAAGCGATCCTGCCCGTAGACGTCGGGCGGCCCCAGCGGCTCCGCGTCGACGGGAATGAGACCCTTGCCCTGCTTGCCGGTCGATTCGGCCAAGAGCTGCTCGAGCCATGCGCCGAAGTCGGCAATGCCGGGAGAGGCGACGATGGTGATCTTGTCGCGCCCTGCCTTGCCCAGCACGCCTAGAACAGTCCCGAGCACGACGCCCGGATTATCGGCCGCCGGTACATCGGCGGCGCACGAGCGCACCATCATTTGTGTTGCGCCGAGCAGCCGTCCGACGTCGAGCCCCATCGCTGCCGCGGGTACCAGGCCGAAATCCGACAGCACCGAATAGCGCCCGCCGATGCCCGGAATGCCAAACGCAATATGGCGGAACCGATCGCGTTCGGCGATTGTCTGCAACTGCGATCCGGGATCGGTAATGGCGATGAACCGTGAGCCAGCCTGGTCCGCGCCCACCGCCCGCTTCGCGCACTCGAAGAAGTACTGCTTGAGGATGTTCGGCTCAAGCGTGCTGCCGGACTTGCTCGACACGATGAACAGAGTGCGGGCCGGATCGATCTTGCTTTCGATCGTCCGGATTTGCGCCGGGTCGGTGGAATCGAGAACCAGAAGCGCGGGCCAGCCGGTTTGACGCTTAAACGTTTCGGCAAACACCTCCGGACCGAGGCTCGATCCCCCCATGCCGAGGAGAACGATGTGGGAGAAGTCTTGCTGTCGAATATCATCAGCCAAGCTCGCGAGGGCACCTAGTCGCTTGCGCTGCTCACCGACGATGTTCAGCCAGCCAAGCCATTTTGCCTCATCGGTTCCGGTCCACAGGCGAGCGTCGCCGGCCCAGAGCCGGCGGACATTGCCGTCGTGCCGCCATGACTCAAGCGAGGCGGCGGCGGCCTGGTCAAGCTCGGGCGAAAATTTGTAGGTCTGGCCGTCGAGCTTCTCGCCGAGATTGACGGCGCGCTTGCGGGCCACCGCGCCGAGCAGTTCGTCGAAAGCATCGGCGAATTGTTGCACGCCCTCCTCGACCAGCTTTGCCGTCACCGCGTCGATCGAGATGCCGGACCGCTCCAGCGCAGCCATCACCTGCTTGGCCTGGTCGATATCCTCCTCAAGGCTCAACCGCACTTTGCCGTGATCCCGGAACGCGTCCATGGTCGCGGGCGGAATGGTGTTGACCGTGTCGGGAGCGATCAACTCCTCGACATAGAGCACATCGCTGTAGGCCTTGTTCTTCGTGCCGGTGCTGGCCCAAAGCAGCCGCTGCACCCGTGCGCCCTTGGTGCGCAGCTTCTCCCAACGCGCACCGGCGAAAAGCCGCTTGTAGCGCTGA
>JBGTLX010000432.1:0-2169 GCA_041743855.1 Rhizobiaceae bacterium
GCAAAACGACGCAGTGACGGGACGAATGCCCTCGGCGGAGCAGTTTTGGGCTTGTCAACGGTCCGCGCGTCGACAAGATAGCGCTCCCGCCGACCGGACAGCCCGGAAGGCCGCAATCGCTGCCAACCAGCAGCCTCTCACAAGCCGGTGAACGGACGATGACGGGAGCCAAAGCAGAATGATCGGAGTCGTGCTGGTAACGCACGGTCGCTTGGCCGAGGAATTCCGCAATGCCGTCGAGCATGTGGTCGGGCCGCAGGAAAATCTCGAAACGGTGGCGATCGGCGCCGACGACGACATCGAGCAGCGCCGCAAGGACATTATCGACGCAGTTGCCCGCGTCGAAGGCGGCTCCGGCGTCATCGTTTTGACCGATATGTTCGGAGGAACGCCGTCTAATCTGGCCATTTCGGTCATGGAGGCCGGCCGGGTGGAAGTAATAGCCGGCATGAACCTGCCCATGCTAATCAAACTCTCAAGCATTCGCCGAAACGACGACATGGATGCGGCGATCGAGGGCGCGCAGGCCGCCGGCCGCAAATACATCAATGTCGCCAGCAAGCTGTTGAGCGGCAAATGAGCGGCGCGCCGGCCTCGGACGCGGAAGGGGCGATCGTGCGGGATTTGCCGATCGTCAACCAGCGCGGCCTGCACGCCCGCGCCTCGGCGAAATTCGTGCAGGTCGCCGCGAAATACGAGGCGTCGATAGAGGTCGAGAAGGATGGCATCAAGGTCGGCGGCACCTCCATCATGGGCCTGATGATGCTGGCCGCGAGCCCGGGATGCACGGTCCGCGTCACGGCGCGAGGGCCGGACGCCGCCAAATTCATGTCCGAGATCGAGGAACTTGTCGCCACGAGGTTTGGCGAAGAGATTTAACCGATGTCGCCTTTTTGCACCGGCCAGCCTGTCCCAAGCCAACTGCCTAGCAGGGACATGCACGGATAAAGATTTCTTTATGTCCCATTGTCGTCATGGGCGCGATCTGTTAGTCAGCCGCCAATGAACCGCCGCTCCAGGACTGAGGTTGCGGCATCGACATTTTGAACACCGGAGCAAAAAATGGCTGGCCGCAAGGACCACATCGTCGCCGACATCGCGCTTGCCGGCTGGGGCCGGAAAGAAATCGAGATAGCCGAAACCGAAATGCCGGGCCTGATGGCCTGCCGAGAGGAATTTGGCGAAGGCAGGCCGCTCAAGGGCGCGCGCATTTCCGGCTCGCTGCACATGACCATCCAGACCGCCGTGCTGATCGAAACGCTGAAGGCGCTCGGCGCAGACATTCGCTGGGCTTCGTGCAACATCTTCTCGACGCAGGATCACGCCGCCGCTGCCATTGCCGAGGCCGGCATTCCGGTCTTTGCGGTCAAGGGCGAGACGCTCGAGGAATACTGGAATTACACCGACCGCATCTTCCAGTGGGCTGACGGCGGCGAGACCAACATGATCCTCGACGATGGCGGCGACGCCACCATGTACATCCTGATCGGCGCGCGCGCCGAGGCTGGCGAGGACGTGCTGTCCAATCCGGCCAGCGAAGAGGAAGAATACTTCTACGCCCAGATCAAGAAGCGCATGGCCGCGACGCCAGGCTTTTTCGCCAAACAGAAGGCGGCGATCCGGGGCGTCACCGAGGAAACCACGACCGGCGTCAACCGGCTCTACCAGTTGCAGAAGAAGGGCTTGCTGCCGTTCCCGGCGATCAACGTCAACGACTCGGTCACCAAGTCCAAATTCGACAACAAATACGGCTGCAAGGAATCGCTGGTCGACGGCATCCGCCGCGCCACCGACACGATGATGGCCGGCAAGGTCGCCGTCGTCTGCGGCTATGGCGATGTCGGCAAGGGTTCGTCGGCCTCGCTCAAGGGCGCGGGCGCCCGCGTCAAGGTTACCGAGGTCGACCCCATCTGCGCCCTGCAGGCGGCGATGGACGGCTTTGAGGTGGTCACGCTGGAGGATGCCGCGCCGAACGCCGACATCGTCATCACCACCACAGGCAACAAGGATGTCGTCACGCTCGACCATATGCGGTCGATGAAGGACATGGTCATCGTCGGCAATATCGGCCATTTCGACAACGAGATTCAGGTCGCTTCGCTCCGCAATCTGAAGTGGACCAACATCAAGCCGCAGGTCGACATGATCGGCTTTCCGGACGGCAAGCGG
>JBGTLX010000433.1:0-2052 GCA_041743855.1 Rhizobiaceae bacterium
TCCCTCAATCTACTGACTGGACTGACTCCATCGCTGGGACTCCGGACGGGGTTTCCGGCGATGGAATTTTCTTGGGCCTCGGAGGCCGCGTATTCGCTGGCAGGGACGAGGAGCGCCAATGCGGATCGGCGCCCGTGGGCGAATCTATTCATCGTGTTTGAAGTGCGACTGGCCCGCTCTCACCCCGGGGTGAGAATTCCCCGAAAACATTTTTCGCGCCTGGAACCCCTGAACCTGGTAGCCGCGCCTGTGCAGGCGTGGACGGCGTTCGGGACGAATGGCCGCCGCTTCACAGCGGCGGCTACGAAGCCGAGATTCACGGGGATGGGCGAGGCGGTTCGTTGGACTCACCTGGCAAGAAGCTGAGTTACCCCCGCGTTCCCCTCATGCGCGTGGCAGCGCAAGGCTTACTCCGCCGCCACGAGCTTGTCCCAGAGCTTTTCGTTCAGCAAAACTTTCTCGATGAACTGCGTGTTCTCTTCGAGGGGAAGCTTTTGATCGGGGTTCGGCGGGAAATTCATGACGAAGGTCGTGCCCTTGCCATCCTCGCTGCGCGCCTCGATACGCCCGCCATGCTGATGCACGATGAAATACACCGCCATGAGGTTGATGCCGTATTCGAGGGGACTATCGGAGCGCAGGGCGAACGGGTCGAAGATCAGCCGCAACGATTCCTTGGGCAGTCCGGGGCCGTTGTCGCGAACCACGAACTGGATGTCAGGCTGGTCGGCGGCGCCGGCCACGGTCCGGGCCTCGATGGTGACGACTGACCCCGGCGGCAGGCTGACGATCTCGTCCTTGAGCAGCAGTTCAAACAGCCGTCGGAACTTCGGCTGGTCCACCCGCAGCAACGGCAGATCGTTGGGCACCTTGTTCTCGACGACGAGGCCCTTCGACGCGAAGCCTTCCTTGAGATGCGCGAGCACGCCGTGGATTTCCTCGTGCGGTTTGATCTGATCGTTGAACCCGGCGTTGGGCTGCTCGGAGGCGGACCAAAGATCCCGCAGCATGCTGTTGATCTTCTCAATCTGCCCCTGGACGTTGTGATAGTAATCTTTCCAGAACTGGGGATTGCGCAGGCCGTTCGGATCGATGCTTTCCTCCTTCAACTTGGCCGGCGCCAGATCGAGAAAGGTTTTTACCGCCACAAGCGAATTGCGGATGTGATGACTCAAGCCCGCCGCCAGCAGCCCGAGGCTGACGATGCGATCGGTGATCAGGATGTTGTGCAGCACGGACATCTTTTCCTTCAAAAGCTGATCGCGCTCGCGCTGCACAATGAAAAATTCCAGGCCGCGCTTGAGGGTCGATTCGAGCTGGGGCGGATCCCACGGCTTGGTGATGTATTTGTAAATCGAGCCGGTGTTGACCGCCGCGATGGCCGCGTCCATGTCGGAGAAAGCCGTGGCCAGGATGCGAATGATGCGCGGCCGAAGCTGGCGGGCTTTCTCCAGGAGCCAGGTGCCCTTCTCGCCGGGCATCCGCTGTTCCGTCATAAGAACCGCGATTTCGTCCTGTTGCTTTTCCAGCAAGGCCCGGCCCTCGACGGCGTTGACGGCGGTAATAATGCGGAACTGGTCCTCGAAGGCGCGCGCGCAGTACTTCAGCGACTTCTCCTCGTCGTCCACGTAGAGGATGGCAAATTTCTTATAGTCGTAAAAGCCTTGCATGGCGTTCCGTCGCTCTCACGGTTGTTTGATAGATTCTGGCGCCTGAGCCGGAAATTCCAACGTAAATTCGCAGAATTTTCCGCGCTCACTTTTGACCATGATGCGCCCGGAGAATTCCTGGAGGATGCGGTAACAGATGCTCAGGCCCAATCCCATCCCCTGCCCCACGTCCTTGGTGGTGAAGAACGGATCGAACACCTTGTCGATCAACTGCGGGTCGATGCCCTCGCCATTGTCGCGCACGGTCAGGATGCTCTTGTCCCGCTCCAGCCGTCCGGTGATGACGATGGCCGGCTTCTCGTCCGGGAACTCCTTGCGCTTGAGGGCGTCGATGGAGTTCTGGAGCAGGTTGATCAGCACCTGGATGAGCTTGTTCTTGTTG
>JBGTLX010000434.1:0-1941 GCA_041743855.1 Rhizobiaceae bacterium
CGACCGCCGGCTCGATCCGCAAGGAACTGAAGTCGCTCGACGGCCACTGCCGGTCCTTCATCGGCAACAGCCCTTTCGTGCTCATCGGCTCGTCGGACAGCGCCGGCAACGCCGACGTCACGCCCAAGGGCGACCGGCCGGGCTTCGTTGCAATCCTCGACGATACGACCATCGCCATCCCCGATCGGCCCGGCAACAACCGGCTCGACACGCTTGAAAATATCATCGTCAATCCGGCGGTCGGGCTGCTGTTTCTTATTCCGGGCATGAACGAGACGCTGCGCATCAACGGTGATGCGCGCATCACCATCGACCCGACCCTGCGCGAGCGCCTGGCCGTCGACGGCAAGCCGCCGCTGAGCGTGCTGATCGTCCACGTCAAGGCCGCCTACATGCACTGCGCGAAGGCCTTCATGCGCTCGCAACTGTGGAGCCCGGAAAGCTGGCCCGACCGCTCGACCCTGCCGACGCTGGGCGCGATCCTGCGCGACCAGCTTGCCTTGGCTGACACGAGCGAGCAGACCGACAACTGGCTCGATGAGGGTTACAGGAAGACGATGTGGTAGCGGCCTATCGACCGATAGTCACCAGCCATTAACCGGCCATGCATCCCAAGCATTGCTGCAATGCGGCATTGGATGTTGCATTGCACTCGTTCTGTGCGACGCTCGATATTAAATCTGGGAGGAAAACCGAAGCGCCGTGAACAAGCGGCCAGCACAGGAAAACCCGCCATGATCTTTTCCAACCTCATCGCCAGCACGCAAAACCGACTGGCCAAGCGCCGGCATTACAACCGCCTCGTCGCCGAAATCGAAAGCCTGTCGCCGCGCGATCTGTCAGACCTTCGTGCCGACCGCAGCGAAATGCTCTTCCACGCCTACAAGAACGTCTATGGCTGAACCGCCATGCCGTTGACAGGTGCTCACGGCCCGCTCACGGCCCGGCTGTGAGCGCCTGTTCGATATGCGGCATCAGGTCATCGCGGACCGCTTCGTCGGTCAGCGGCCCGACATGCTTGTAGAGAATTTTGCCGTCCTTGCCGACGAGAAAGGTTTCGGGAACGCCGTAGACGCCCCAGTCGATCGCCGCCCGGCCGGACCCGTCGGCGCCGATGGCCGAAAATGGATTGCCGAGATCGCCGAGGAAGCGGCGCGCATTCTCCGGCCTGTCCTTGTAGTTGAGGCCGGCGATGTCGAAGCGGCGGTCTTGCGAAAGCGCCAGCAGGAGCGGATGTTCCTCGCGGCATGGCGCGCACCATGACGCCCAGACATTGACCAGCGTGACCTTGCCCTTGAACGCGTCCGACGCGATTCCGGGCCGGTCGATCCCCTCGACGGGTGGCAACATGGTTTGCGGCGCGGCCTGCCCGATCAGCGCGGACGGCACCGCTGTAAGATCGCGCCCCGAGAGAAGCTGCACCAGAAAAAGCCCCGCGAGGCCCAAAAACAGCAGCAGCGGGACGATGACGAAAATGCGCCGCTTGCCAGCCGGCGTATGGGCTTCGACCGACATCAGGGGGTCTCCAGCCGGTCGGAGCGGCGGCGCATGCCGTGCGCTTCGAGTTGCGCCAGTTCGCGGCGGCGCGCCCGATGGTCGCCGACGATCCAGACGATCAGTCCAGCCAGAGTCAGCGCCGCTATGCCATAGGCGGCAAACACATAGATCGCGTGCGCCGTCATTTCCGCTGGTTCTCGGGCAGGATGGACATGGGAGCGAGATAGTCTCCGGTTTGAACACAAGCAAGAGCGGTGGTTAGTCGGTGGCGAAGCGCAGCGCCGCGGCCGCCGCGATCGGCCCCAGCACGGCGAAGAACAATGTCAGTGCGGCGAGAATGAGAAAGGGCGGCAGGAACGGATCCGGCTCGTTCACCGCGGCGTAGCTTGCCGCGACCCCGAAGATCAGCACGGGGATGGTCAGCGGCAGCACGAGGACCGATAC
>JBGTLX010000435.1:0-7987 GCA_041743855.1 Rhizobiaceae bacterium
TCGCGTCCGGAAGTATCTTTCGATTGTGACAATCGAACAATAGTTTTGTTCGATTCGCCAAGGTTTCTTCGCGGACCGCAGAAAACCCGCCGCCTGCACCGCAAGCGACGGGCTTTCGGTCTTGGGGCTGGGAGGAAGCCCCGCAGCCGAACCGACCTGCGCGCGCAATGTTCCCGTGCCGGTCGGCCGGACGCGGCGTCAGGCTGCGGGCAATCATTAAATGTTGCCGTCGGCGTCCGGAAAAGCGAAGCTGTTGCCGTCCGGTCGAATCGGCGGCGGCTACGGACATCGAAGACCGGCTTGGGCGCGCATGTCGCCCCGATCGGTGCGTACGAGGCTAATGACCAGATTGCTCCGGCGTCCGACACTGGACGAATCGAACAGGGTTTTCACGGCTGTCGTCATCGGATGGGGCGGCATTGTCGGCAGCGGCGTCAGCATCCTGTTTTCCGGCGCCATACTTGCCGCGGCCGTGCGCCTCTACCGTCGCGACATCGCCTTTCCCGCCGATCGCGACGCCCTGGCGATCGGGGCTGCCTTCGCGCTGTTTTTCCTGTCGGAAGCGCTGTCGGGCGCGGTCAATTACGAAGGTTGGCCGACGCTGCGGGAGGTCCTTTCCAACCTGCCGTTCCTCGGCTTTCTGCTGATCTACGCACGCCTGTCGCTGTCGTCCAGGCAGGGCATCGTGCAGGCAGTCGAGTTCGGAGCGGTGACCGGCGCCTTCGGCGCCTTTGCGTGGGTGCTTGTCGAAATTTTCGTGCAGGATAGCCCACGAGCCGAGGGCGCCGCCGGCAATCCCGGTGTGCTGGCGCTGATCTCGGCGCTGCTTTACGGCCTGTGCCTGCTGACCGCCACGCGCCGTTCCGACCGTCTCCGGTGGGTTGCGCTGCTTGCGGCGATTTGCGCGGCCGCGGCGCTGCTTCTGACCGGCATGCGCGCTCTCTGGCCCATGCTTGTGGTCGCGCCGTTCATCCCGCTGGCCGTGCTGCGTCCTAAGATCGATGCCAAAGCGCTGCGGCGCGGCGTTCTCGTGGCGGCGCTGCCGGCCGCTCTCGCCGTGTTTTTGACCTACGGCGTCGTCGAGACCCGTATTGGCGGGCTGGCCGCCGATTTCGACCGCATCGAACGCGGCGACTACGACAGCTCCATCGGAAAGCGGCTGACCATGTGGGACGCCGGGCTGGACCTCGCGACGGCGAAGCCTGTCTTCGGCCACGGACCGGCGGTCTCGTCGGATGAGAATCCGGATCGCATCGGCTTTTCGCACCTGCACAATTTCCTGCTCAACGCCATGGTGCGGGCGGGCATTGTCGGGGTCGCGGCGGTGCTGGCGCTGTTCATCGTGCCGCTCTGGGTCGCGGCGCGCCGCGGCGGCGATGACATTTCGCGCTTCGGCGTGGCGATGCTCCTGACCCTGCACGCTGCTTTCCTGATGAGCGGCCTGGTCGGCATCATGCTTGGCCACGACATCCTCGACGCGCTGTTCATCTTTGGAACGGTGGTGGCGAGTTTTCTGGTGCTGGGGAGAAGGACGGCGCACGGAAGGAACGTCCCGTCGAAACTGAACTGAGTATCGATAAGCGCATTCTGACGACGATCGCATGACGAGGTGGCGATCACGCCGAAGCCAACATTAGAGGCTTGATCCAGACCGTTGTATTTCGGTGTTTGGGGCCTTTTTTCTTCCGTCTTTCAAAGACTTCGAAGTCGATTCGTTGCCAATTGTCCATGACTGCGGGAAGTTCCGAGTATCGATCGTTGATACGGTTCGTGTCGTCCACCATCATAATACCGCCCGGTCGCAAAACTCTCTTAGCAAGCCGCGCGCATTCCACTCGGTCGCGGCCATCTACGAGGACCAGATCAAAGCTGTCGTCTTTGAAGTCGAAGATGTGATTGAAATATGGTCTTTCCAACAACCGAAGGTCCACATTAGGCACATCGATCAGAGCAGTCCTAATTGCCTGCGCCCATCCGGGATCATGCTCGAAACTGAGCAGGCTTCCAACTCTCGTGGAAAACCAGATGGTAGAGCCTCCTGAGCCAAATTCGAGGACGTCCGCGTCAGGTACCCGAACGACGAACTCCTCGAGAAAAGTCATTGCCCCGGCAGTGACCCATGGTTCGCTTCGCAAACGTATCGGAGCGGGTATCAAGTTCCGCCACAGGTTTGCAATCTTCATAAGCATCCGTCCTCGTCATCGGAAGCCTACCGCCGAGCCACCTTTAGTCTGTTCTAAACGCGCACGGCAAGCAGCAAACCGCAAAGCTTCCGCCGGCGAGCTACCTTACGCGTCGCTGGCGATAACCGTTTCCTCCCTGGTTCCCCGAATCTTGATCAGTTTTGCAGGGACACCCGCATAGACGCCGTTAGCCACCGTGTCGCCTCGAACGACGGCTCCGGCAGCTATGACACACCCCGACGATATAACTGCTCCGTCCAGCACGGTAACGTTCGCGCCGATCCAGACGTCATCCGCGATCGTAATTCCCACGGCCGTGCTCCCTTGGCGGGATATTGGCCGTGTCAAATCGCTTATATTGTGATTTGCGGGGACGATGACGCAATGCGCAGCTATCCGAACCCAATTCCCGATAGTGAGACCACCCTTGCCGTAGAGGATGGTATAGGGGTTTACCGAACAATTGTCGCCGATGGTGATATGCCCACCGCGCGCATCCAGAATGGCTCCCTGAAGAATTTTCGTATTCTGACCGATCGTTATGTTTCCACCCCGACCACTCAGGATCACGTGGCGTCCGACGCTAGATCCAGCGCCGATCCTGATCTTTCCCAAGCCGGTCAACGTGAAATAAGCTGCCCTTGCCCTGCCGAAGTTCAGTTTCATTGGTTGTCCGATGCTGTCATTGTTCCTGGCATTCAGCGAATCCACTGAAGCCATTGATCTTTATTCGGATGCTTTTCCAATCGTCGCGACTGGTCACCGCGCATCTTCGTAACCAAGCGGCGCACTAACCAGATTGGCGAACGGAGATATCGCCTTGAGCGCCGTTTTCGGAAGAAGTTCTTCGCCTGCAGCGAATGTTCTTTCGTGCCTCCGAACCAATCCACCGATTTTATCGCAATTCGCTCCAGCAGAGGCTCCATGCGGACTTTGTAGTGCCAGATGACAATTTGATTGCGAAAATTCCCGGGCCTCGCCCACCTGTCGCCAATGTTCCACTTCTCGGGAAGGGGAAACATTCGCACGTCGCCAAGATAATACGCTTCCAGTAGCGAAGGCTGGTCGAGTCGATATCCCAGAGCGTGAAAGCGTTCATTCCAGAGTGCAAAAAAGCGCTCGACCGGTTGGCTGCGCCGGAAAGCAAAGACCCCGCTGTTAAAATGACCGTCTTCCGTATAACGGAACTTGCCATTTAGAATACGCCTGTTGGTAGGAGTTGGATTGTAGACCGCACTCAGCAGAATATCGAAATATTCGAGGTAGCGCGGGATCGGCGACAGATCGCCCAGCACCATCGTGTCGCAATCGAGGAAAAGGGTCAGATCAAACGGAGAGAACTGGTAGACGCTGGTCTTGGCATGTCTGTTCCGCTCGGTCTCGTCATCCAGATAAATCCACGTGTCGCCGTCTTGCGGTCGCCACCAAGGCTTGTCGGGCATGTCCCGCACGACATTAGTGACAATGCAAACCGGCACGTTCGGATTGGTCACCTTCAAGGACACAAGCGACGTGATCGCCATGGCCAGATAGGGCGCGCCAAACGCCACATAGACAACGCCAAAGGTGCCCATCGCTTATTTGCCCTGATTGCCCCAGAACCGCTCGACGGCATGCGCTTGCGGTAACATGCCTGTGAATACTCAAGTGAATGGCCGGGCGGAAGTGTCCTCCCGATCGCCAAGCCCTTTCTGCACCTAAATCGGGTCGGCTTAACCCCGCCTGCTGTTCTGTGCCAGCACAAAGCCTCGGTCGATGAGGTCCTGGATACCGCGATATGGAATGGATCCTGAATAGGAGAGGTCGAGGTTGTTAGCATTTTCGACCTTGTTGAGCACCGCCCTGTAGATCTTGGCGTCTCGGTAGTGTTGACCTTCGGCCACGGCGTGGATCGCCATTTCCTTGATGTCGGAGAATATCTTGAAATGCAGCAAAGCGCCCATGACTGGAGCAAAGTTGTAGTAGGCTGGCCTCGGCCTGTGAATGGTCCGGCCCATTGAACAATATCCGTCCCAGCGGGTAAGGGGATATTTCATCAGTTCGCCCCATGCATTGAAAGCGCGCGCGCGAACGCCGCCATAGATGCTGAGCGCGGAACTCATGGCCTGCGCCTTATAGCCGTCGGCGTCGAAATGGGTGGCGACATGCCACGGCATCACGCCGTCCGCACCGGTAAACGCCGCCCTGGACAGATCGCCGAGCGGATAAAGATCGAGCATCGGCGCCGGCACCCGGCGGACGTGCGTAGAGTCTAGCCGACGCGTATAGTCGTTGATGCTTTCGCTCGCCATCGTCTCGTAGACGAAATATTCGTCGGAATCGATCGAGAGATACCATCGGCCATGTCCATAGTAGGCGAACAGCATCTCGCGCCAGATTTTTCCGCGGCTCGCATCCTTGAAGCGAACGTTGCTGGAATAAATGTCGACGTCGGGCTGACTGAGAAGTAATTCCACGGTTTGATCTGTTGACTGGTCATCCACGCATATGAATCGAACTTTTCCCAACGAGCGATAATGCGCCAGAAAGGAGGGAATAAATCGCATATTGTTATGTGTGACGAAAACAACGGCGAGTTCGTCGTTTGTCAGTTTCCGAGGAGCAACTCCACTCCTCAAATCGAGTTCAATGCCGTTTGGAACTCCGAACATTGACCAAGGCCGTTGCAGCGACCGTTTTGCGAAGTTCACCGCCTTGGCCGCGGACCCCAGCTGCCATGGCGGTTGCGAATTGCCGTTCAGCGGAAAGGTAAATTGCGTCATTGCACCACGATGTCTATCGGCACGCACGGCATTGCCGATTTGCGGCACAGTTTGTTGTTGCGTAAGTCCAGCGACAAATCCGGAAGCGTGGAACTGCGACGTGCCGATCGCGAGCCTTACTCCATCTTGCCCCGCCATTCAAAGGCCGCTAAACGCGATCTCACCATGATGTCCATCAACCATTTGCCGGCCGTTCTGTCGAACTACACGGCGCAATTCTTTCATCCGAATACCAAAATATTCTTCATCGGCTTCAACAAATGCGCCACGACCTCCATCCACCAAATAATGACCGAGGCGGGAATACGGTCCGATCACTGGATGCGTGGACAAGAAAACATAGCCCTGAGGATCGAGTCCGTCATCAGCAGCAAGGATGAACTCCGGCGCTACATGCGTCCGGCAACCGCCTACAGCGACATCTGCTATTTTTCAAACGACCGGATCATCGAGGCAAACCAGTACTTCCGGCAATATGAAAACGCGTATCCGGAAGCATATTTCGTGCTGAACGACCGCAACGTGGAGGCTTGGATCCGCTCGCGGGCCAGCCACCGCAAGGGCCAGTTGCTTGAGCGGTTCATGGCGTTTCACGAGACGAGCGCGGACGCGGTGAAGGAGTTGTGGCGCGAGACGCATGATAGCCATGTCCAGGCCGTGCTGACACATTTCTCAGGAAACCCGAAATTTCTGCATTTCCATGTGGATCGCGACCCGCCCGAGAGCCTGACCTCGTTCCTCGCGCCGACGTTCAAAATCGATCCCGAGAGCTGGAAGAAGATAAACCAGACCAAGATACGGGCGCGTTGACCAAACAACCTCAAATCGTCCCATCGACCGCAACCGGCTTGCCCGATTTTCCGGTTTCGATCAGCGCGTCGATCAGCCGGTGAACCTTCAGCGCTTCCTCGCCGGTCACTCTCGGCTCGCGGCCGCTCGATAGCGCCTCGATGAAATCCGCCATCACCGCGCGATGGCAGTCGTGGGCAAAGGCCATCGGGTCGGCGCCCGCGCCGCCGGGGCTTATCTCCGCCGCGATCTCGATTTTGCGCCCATCCTGGAATTGCGCAAGCAGCGAAGTGCCTGCGAGCGACGCAGAGCCCTTTTCGCCGGCAATCTCGATGCGCTCCAAAAATCCCGGAAACGCGGCCGTGGTGGCGTCGATCACGCCGAGCGCGCCATTGGCAAAGCGCGCCGCCGCGCAGACCATGTCCTCGGTTTCCATGCGGTGGAGCGCGGTCGTTGCGGCGTAGCCGGTGACTTCGGCGACAGGCCCGGCAAGGCTCTGCATCAGATCGAGCGTATGGATGGCCTGCGACATCAGCACGCCGCCGCCATCGCGGGCGAGCGTCCCCCGGCCAGGTTCGTCGTAATAGCTTTGCGGCCGCCACAGGCGGATCATGGTGGAGCAGCCGACGATCGCGCCGAGTTCGCCCGCCGCGATAATCTCGCCAAGTTTCATGCCGGCCGGGCGGAAGCGGTGCTGCAGGACGATGCCGAGTTTTACGCCCGCCGTCCGGCAGAGGCCGACCAGTTCGGCGGCCCGCGCGGTCGTGATCTCGACCGGCTTTTCCAGGAGCACATGCTTGCCCACCCCGGCACACCGGCGAACGATGTCCAGATGCGTGTTGGCGGGGGTAAGCACCAGCACCGCATCGACGCTGTCGTCGGCGAGGATGATGTCGAGATTGTCGCAAAGCGGGAAAGGGAATCGCTCGCCAAAGGATGTGCGGCGTTCGGCCGACGGGCTGAAGGCGTGGACCACCTCGACGCTGTCGGCCAGATCCAGCAAACCCCTGGCGTGCGGGGTGACGGCCATACCGAGGCCTATGATCGCGATGCGCGTCTTCATGCTGACCCGGATGGCTAAGGTTTCGGTTCGGAAGACATCCCGGCAAGTCCGGGACCGGCGTCATCCGGTATGATACCGTTGCCGCATCGATGGCAAGACCGTTCAGGAGCGCCGATGTCTTATGACTGCATCATCGTCGGCGGTGGCGTCGCGGGCCTGTCGGCGGCGATCTATCTCGCGCGGTTTCGACGCAACGCAATCATTCTGGACGGTGGCGAAAGCAGGGCGCGCTGGATACCGTCGACGCACAACTATCCGGGCTTTCCCGGCGGCGTTTCCGGCTCAACGCTGCTGGCCCGGATGCGCATGCAGGCCGAGCGCTTCGGCGCGGTCTTTAAGGACGGGCAGGTTCTGAGCCTTGCGGCCGCAGATGACGGGTTTGAAGCGCGGACCGACGCTGGGTCCCACAGCGCCGGAACCGTCCTGATCGCGACGGGCGTGGCCGACGCTCTGCCTGCGGTTCAAGGGTTTTTGCCGGAAGCCATCATCGCCGGGCATGTCAGGCTATGCCCGGTCTGCGACGCGTTCGACATCATCGACCGCAAGATCGCAATATGGGGACCGCTCGAAAAGGCGGTGAAAGAGGCGCGATTCCTGCGCGACTACACCAGCCGGATAACGGTGGTCGGCTCGGGCGGGGAGGTCATGGCGGCCGACGACGAAAACTGGCTTCGGGACGCCGGCGTCGAACTCGTGACGGCGCCCGTAACAGGCTTCGGGGCGAGGCCGAGCGGCGTGCGGCTTGAATTGGCCGGAGCGGAGGCGCGGCTGTTCGATACGCTTTATCTCGCCATCGGGGCGCCGCCGCGAACCCGACTGGCGACCGCGCTCGGCGCGAAGGTGAACGCAGCCGGCTGCCTGGTCGTCGATGCGCACCAGGAAACCAGCATCGCCGGTCTCTATGCCGTCGGTGATGTTGTGGACGAACTCAACCAGATATCGGTGGCGACCGGCCATGCGGCAATCGCGGCCACCGCCATTCACAACGGCCTGCCGCAAAACGCGCGATAGCCGGTGCGACCGTGCCGATCACGGCGCGCATGGTCGCGGGGAGGGAGGGTGTGGACGGATTGGAGTTCTTTCGTCCCTCGTGGATTGGCATAGACCCCCTCTCCGCCTCGCTGCGCTCGGCACCTCTCCCCCACTTCGTGAGGGAGAGGATAAACGTGGCCTATCCTCTCCCCTTTTCA
>JBGTLX010000436.1:0-5071 GCA_041743855.1 Rhizobiaceae bacterium
GCCCGAACCGGCGATCGAAGACGACGAAACCGATGAATGAACGGAGACGACCATGAAGGACCTTCTCGGCCTGATGGGCAAGGCCAAGGAAATGCAGGCCAAGTTCCAGACCATGCAGGACGAAATCGCCACGCTGGAGGCGACGGGCCAGGCCGGCGGGGGTCTGGTGCAGGTGACGCTGACCGGCAAATTCGAGATGAAGTCGCTGAAGATTGACCCGTCTTTGTTCAAGGAGGATGATGTCGAGGTTTTGGAGGATCTGCTGCTGGCCGCGCACAATGACGCAAGGGCCAAGGTCGAAACGGTGATGCAGGAAAAGACCAAGGCGCTGACGGCGGGGTTGCCCATACCGCCTGGAATGAAGCTGCCTTTCTGAAGCATCCGCAAATTCTACTTTGCCGGCCACATGACGCGATTTTCTGCGCTTCCGTTGCTCACGGACCCAGACGTCCGCTCCGCTACGGTTCTCGAAAACCACGCCATCTGACTCGGCCAAGCGAATTTTCGAACGGCTTCAGCACTGGTTGAGCCCTATGGCTTTGCGCTAAACCCCTCTTATGTCCAAACGACTCGCCGGCCCTGAAATCGAACGCCTGATCCAACTCCTGGCCAAGGTGCCGGGGCTGGGGCCTCGTTCGGCCAGGCGGGCGGCGCTGCACCTCATCAAGAAGAAGGAGCAGTTGCTGGCGCCGCTGGCCTCGGCGATGAGCGAGGCGCTGGAAAAGGTGCGCATCTGCTCGACCTGCGGCAATGTCGACACGATCGACCCCTGCATGATCTGCACCGATCCGCGTCGCGACGTCACCACCATCATCGTCGTCGAGGATGTCGCCGATTTGTGGGCGCTGGAGCGCGCCGGCTCGCTGAATGCGCGCTTCCACGTGCTCGGCGGAACGCTGTCGCCGCTCGACGGGATCGGGCCGGAGCAGCTCAACATCAAGCCGCTGGTCGAGCGGGTGTCAGGCGGCGAAGTGGCCGAGATCATCATCGCGGTCAACGCCACCGTCGAGGGCCAGACGACGGCGCATTATCTGACCGACCAGCTTTCCGACTTCGGCGTCAAGGTGACGCGGCTGGCGCATGGCGTGCCGGTGGGCGGCGAACTCGATTATCTCGACGAGGGCACGCTGTCTGCTGCGCTGAAATTGCGGACCGCGTTTTGACGCAATGCTTGGGCAGAACTGCTTCATGACCCGTCGCATTTTGTCGCGCCCCCCTCTGTCCTGCCGGACATCTCCCCCACACGGGGGGAGATCAGCAGCTTCGCCGCCATCGACCACTCTTCGACGTTCCAGTTTAGCCGCAAGGCCGATGACTGCTGATCTCCCCCCGCGTGGGGGAGATGTCCGGCAGGACAGAGGGGGGCGCCGTAAAGCGCAAGCGCGCCACATTTCTGCGTTCTTCCTGACTGCTCTTCTCGCTTTGTCGCTAACTTTTGCGCTGCCCGCCTCCGCGGCAAAGATCGACGACCAGTTCCGCGCATGGCTCCAGACCAACCTCTGGCCCGAAGCCCAAGCCCAAGGCGTATCGCAAAAAACCTTCGAGGCGGCGTTCGACGGGGTAAAACCCAATCTCAAGCTGCCCGACCTCGTCATGCCGGGCGCCAAGCAAACGACGCCGAAAAAGCAGTTGCAGGCCGAGTTCGGCTCGCCGGGCAATTACTTCGCGGAAAAGATAATCGGCGCGGTGACGGCGGGCGGGCGCACGCGCGCGGCAAAACATGCGAAGACGCTAGCCGCGATCGAGCAACGCTTTGGCGTGCCGGGCGAAATCGTGCTGGCGATCTGGGGGCGCGAATCCGGCTTCGGCGCGGCCAAAATCCCCCATGACGCCTTCGAGGTGCTGGGCACCAAAGCCTTCATGGCGACGCGCAAGGAAATGTTCCGCAAAGAGGTGCTGGCCGCGCTTTTGATGCTTGAGCGCGGGCTGGCGACGCGCGGTGCGATGAAATCGTCCTGGGCCGGCGCGCTCGGCCAGCCGCAATTCCTGCCGACGTCGTTTCTCGACTACGCAATCGATTTCGACGGCGACGCAAAACCCGACATCTGGAATTCGACCCCCGACACGCTGGCGTCGATCGCCAAATATCTGGCTGCCTATGGCTGGGTGAAGGGCCGCGACTGGGGTTTCGAGGTGAGCGCGCCGGACACGGTCTCCTGCGCGCTGGAAGGGCCGGACCGGGGCAAGCGCATTTCGGACTGGGCCGCGATGGGCGTTTCGCGTGTCGGTGGCAAGCCGTTTCCGAAAAACGAGTTGAAGGCCCAGGGTTTTCTGCTGATGCCGGCCGGGCGCGGCGGCCCGGCCTTCGTCGTGACGCCGAATTTTTATGTGCTGAAGGAATACAACGAGAGCGACCTCTACGCGCTGTTCATCGGCCATGGCGCAGACCGCATTGCCCATGGCGATAAGAAGTTTGCTGGCGGCTGGGGCAAGGTCGGCGGGCTCTACCGCTCCGATGTCGCAGCGCTGCAGCGCGGGCTGGAAGCCAAGGGCTACGATGTCGGCGGCGCCGATGGCCTGCCGGGTTTCAGGACACGCCGCTCGATCGGCGACTGGCAGGAGAAGAACGGCCGGGCCGCGACGTGTTTCCCGGATGGGGAGTTGGTGAAGGCAATGAAGTGAACTGCGTCCTTCGAGGCTCGCTCCGCTCGCACCTCAGGATGAGGGAAGTGTGCGGTGACCTCACGCCATCGACTGGTCGAGGGCATCTTTCTCCGATTGATCTTTGAAAAAGCGCCCAACTTCAGTTCGAACGCCCAGCTTCGCTCATAATGAGATGATCGCACGACCGTCCTCATCCTGAGGTGCGAGCGGAATGAGATGATGCACTACCGCCCTCATCCTGAGGTGCGAGCGAAGCGAGACTCGAAGGACGCACTAAGCAGCCTTCGACATCTCCCGATGCGCCTGGGCCAAAATCTCGAACGATCTTAGCCGCGCCTTCTGGTCGAAGATCTGCGCGGTGACCATCAACTCGTCCGCGCCGGTGCGGCGGATGAAGGCCTCGACGCCTAGCCTGACCGTTTCGGGCGAGCCGACCACGGCGCAGGACAGAGCCTGCGCCAGCATGGCCTTTGCCATCGGATCGATCTCGTCTTCGTAGTTTTCGACGGGCGGCGGCAACTGGCCGGCGCGGCCGCTACGCAGATTGACGAAAGCCTGCTGCAGCGAGGTGAAGAGTAGCCGAGCCTGCGCGTCGGTGTCGGCGGCGAAGACGTTGAGGCCGAGCATGATTTTGGGCGCGGCGAGCCGTTCCGACGGCTGGAAGCGCGACCGGTAGATGTCGATCGCTTGGTCCATGTCGGCCGGCGCGAAATGCGAGGCGAAGGCGTAGGGCAGGCCGAGCATGGCGGCGAGTTGCGCGCCATAGGTGGAGGAGCCGAGCACCCACATCTCGACGTCCTGGCCCTCGCCGGGCACCGCGCGCAATTTTTGCCCGGGCTCGGCGGCGCGGAAATACTCCATCAGTTCGACCACATCCTGCGGAAAACTATCTACGCCGGCGTCGAGATTGCGGCGCAGCGCGCGGGCCGTCAGCATGTCGGTTCCCGGCGCCCGGCCAAGGCCTAAATCGATGCGGCCCGGATGGAGCGCGGCAAGCGTGCCGAATTGCTCGGCGATCATCAGCGGCGCGTGGTTGGGGAGCATGATGCCGCCGGCGCCGACCCGGATGGTCGTGGTGCCGGCCGCGACATGGGCGATGACGACCGAGGTGGCCGCGCTCGCGATGCCCGGCATGTTGTGATGCTCGGCGAGCCAGTAGCGGCAATAGCCGAGGCGCTCGGCATGGCGGGCAAGCTCCAGCGTGTTCGCCAGCGACTGCGAGACGCTGCTGCCTTGCGGAACGGGCGCGAGATCGAGAACGGAGAGAGTGGTCATGACTGTAACTCGAAGACGGTAGACCGGTCATCCGATATAGGTACTGCTTGCCGCCTCACCAATGAAACCGCCAGGGTCAGTCCTCTTCCTCGGTCGCGGGTTGCTGAGCCGACAGGAAATTGCCGACATGCCGCCAACTGTCGAAATGGTCGCAGAACACCTTGACCACGACCAGCAGCGGCACGGCGATGAGCGCGCCGACGAAGCCCCACAGCCACGACCAGAAGGCGACCGCGATGAAGATGGCGACCGCGTTGATTTCCAGACGCCGGCCGACCACCAGCGGGGTGACGATCTGTCCTTCGACGATGTTGCAGAACAGGACGAAAGCCGGAGCGAGAAGCGCGTAGGAAAAGCTGTCGAAGCTGATCAGCGCGATTGCCGCGACCAGCAGAATGTTGATGACCGCGCCGACATAGGGCAGGAAGTTGAGCAGCGCCGACGCCACCCCCCAGACGAAGGGGTTCGGCATGCCAAGCGCCCACAGCCCGAGCGCGATCATCGCGCCCAGTCCGCTATTGATGATGGCCACTGTGAGCAGGTAGCGCGAAATCTCGCGCTCCACGTCAAAGACGACCCGCAGCGCACGCTTCTTTTCGCTGAGCCGGGTGAAGGACTGGATGATCTTTTCGTAGAACATCGATCCCGAAGCGAGCAGGAACAGCGACAGGACGAAGGTGATCGCC
Source organism: Rhizobiaceae bacterium (assembly GCA_041743855.1). Lineage (GTDB taxonomy): Bacteria > Pseudomonadota > Alphaproteobacteria > Rhizobiales > Rhizobiaceae > JBGTLX01. The sequence goes on from JBGTLX010000436.1 coordinate 4,566, forward strand.
GTTGTCGTTCCGGCCGACAGGAGATTGCCGGCGGCTTGAGAAACGATACCCGGCTGGGCGACGACGACGCGCTGCATGCCGGGCTCCTGCGCCGTTTCGGTGACACGCTCGACCTGCTCGGTCACTTCCATCATCTTGTCGAACGGATCGCGCAACTGGGCAAGCCGCTCGGCGACCCTGCGCCCGATATCGGGCGCATCCTGAGCGAGTTGGACGACAGGCCCGCTCAGAAAATAGCCCGCCGTGCCGATGCCTGCCACGGAGAGAATGACCAGCAGAGTCGCCGACACGGACTCGGCGATGCCCCGCTTGCGCAAAAAACGGACGATCGGCGTCAGCATCAGCGCCAGCAGGAAGGCAAGCACGATCGGCATGAAGAATTCGCGCCCGAAATAGAGCGCGTAGATGGCCATGAACATGAAGATGCCGATCATCAGCGAGCGCATCAGGCGGGTGTCGGAGCCGCGCGTGTCAAAGTCCTCCGGCGGGGCTTCGCCGGAAGCGGG
>JBGTLX010000437.1:0-2438 GCA_041743855.1 Rhizobiaceae bacterium
ACGCATTTCTGCAGTTCCTCGATGCCGAAATCCGCGGTCTTCATGCGGCGCTGGCCTTCGAAATGGAACGGCTTTGTCACCACGCCGACTGTCAGAATGCCCTTTTCGCGGGCAGCCCGCGCAACCACCGGGGCAGCGCCCGTTCCGGTGCCGCCGCCCATGCCCGCCGTGACGAAACACATATGGGTGTTGGACAGATGGTCGATGATCTCATCGATGCATTCCTCGGCCGCCGCGCGCCCGACCTCGGGCTGAGAGCCCGCGCCGAGACCTTCGGTGACATGCGCGCCGAGTTGGATCAGCCTCTCGGCCTTGGACATGGTCAGCGCCTGCGCATCCGTGTTGGCAACCACGAATTCGACACCGCGCAGGCCCGCCGTGATCATATTGTTGACGGCGTTGCCGCCGCCGCCGCCCACTCCGAATACGGTTATACGGGGCTTGAGTTCGGTGATGTCGGGCTTCTGCAGATTGATTGTCATTGTCCTCGTCCTTTGCTTTCCTGCCGCGTCGCCGCCACGGCCGCCATGGGGCTGCCCCCGCCGATTGTCTAAAAACTGTCTCGTATCCACTGACCCATGCGATTCAACCGCCCGCCCGTGCCGCTTAGTCTCAGGCGGGCCATCCCCCTGCCCTGCCTGCTCTCGAAACTCGCCACCTGCGGATAGATCATCAAACCGACCGCCGTCGAAAACGCCGGACCCTTGGCTGCTTCCGGCAGGCCGGCGACGCCGAGGGGCCGCCCGATCCGGACATTGCGCCCAAGAATCCGCCGCGCCGCTTCGGGAAGTCCGGCAAGCTGGGAAGCGCCGCCGGTCAACACGACGCGCCGGCCGACGACATTGCCGTAGCCGGACTTGGCCAGCCGGTCGCGCAGGATCTCCAGCGTTTCGTCGACCCGGGCCCGGATAATCCGGGTCATTACGGAGCGCGGCGCCTGCACGGGAACGTCGCCTTCCTCGGCGCCCATCGGCTGGATGGTGACAAGGTCGCGGTCGTCGGCGCTGGCGGGCAGCGCCGAGCCGTGCATGACCTTCAGCCGCTCGGCGTGCTCAAGCCGCGTCGACAGGCCCTTGGCCATGTCCATCGTGACGTGGCTGCCGCCGACGGGGATAGAATCGCCGTGAACGAATTTGCCATCGAGGAAGATCGAGATCGTCGTCGTGCCGCCGCCCATGTCAATGCAGGCCGCGCCCATTTCAAGCTCGTCGTCGACGAGCGCCGCAAGGCCGCTCGCATAAGGCGTCGCCACCATGCGCTCGACCGACAGATGCGAACGGTTGATGCACAGTTCGAGATTGCGAAGCGGCGCGGAATCGCCGGTCAGCACGTGCATGTCCACGCCAAGCTGATCGCCGACCATGCCGCGCGGATCGCGCACGCCGCGTTCGGCGTCGAGCGAGAAGGCGACGGGAAGCGAATGGATGACTTCGCGCTCGGCTTTCAGCGCCTGCTTGGAGCCGACCGCCAGAACGCGCTTGATGTCGGCGGCGTCCGCCTCGTGGCCGCCGAGATTGATCGTCGCCGAAAACGCCTCGCTCTTCAGCCGGCCGGCGGTCAGGTTGACGATCAGCGAATCGACCGTCAGCCCCGCCATCCGCTCGGCCGCGTCCACCGCGAGCCGGATCGCGTGCTCGGCGCGGTCGAGGTCCACGACGACGCCCGATTTGACGCCTTGAGATTTTTGATGGCCGATGCCGATGACCTGAACCTGATGCGTGCGGGCGCGCAGGATCGGACCCTCGCCGCAGGGCTTCAGCCTGGCGATGACGCAGCAGACCTTGCTCGAACCGACGTCGAGCACGGTCACGACGCCAGACCGGTTCCCATTGTCCCCTTGACCGCCGAGCCAGCTCATATCTTCTGTCCCGGCTTGCGTTTTGCCGCCTTCTCGCGCTCGTCGAGCGCGGCCTCGCGGCGCACCACAGCGTCGGCGGTAAGCTGGACGACGACACGGTCGGCAAGCCGCATGTCGACGGATGTGATGTCGCGCGACAAAAGCCCGCCTTCGCGGTCGAGGCGCAGCACTTCGGCCAGCGCTTCGTCCTCGCCGCTTTCCGGAAGTTTAAGCGTGATGCCGTTTTCGAGGCGCAGGTCCCAGCGCCGCTCCGCCACCCGGATATAGCCCTTCACCCGCGAGGCGAGTTCGGGCAGCGCCTTGATCTTGTCGACGAAAATCGCCGCGTCCTCAGCCGCGCCGTAGCCGATCACCAGCGGCAGCACCGCATGGCGTCCGGCGCCGAACGGAGCGATCACGTCGCCATTGCGCTCGACGACGGTAAGCTGGCTGCCATACTGCCAGATGGCGAAGGGCTTGCGCTCCTCGATCTGCACCTCCAGCGCATCGGGATAGACTTTCCGCACCGAGGCTGCCTTGACCCAGGGCAGTTCCGAAATGCGCGCGCGCGCCTTGTCGGGGTCGAAACCGACCAGCGACG
>JBGTLX010000438.1:0-2988 GCA_041743855.1 Rhizobiaceae bacterium
AACCCAGCTCCTTGGAGATGAGCTATGGGGCATTCGCCGCTTGATCCTGCTTTTGCGGAACGTCGTCCTTGGAATGAGGGACACCTGCGCGGTGCAAAGCGCGCGCTGAAGCAGCAACAGGTTTGGGCGATACGGTTTTGGTTGGACCAGCACCGCCGACTACGCGATCGTGCGCTGTTTGACTTCGCTATCGACAGCAAGTTGCGCGGCTGCGACGTCGTGAAAGTTCGGATCGGCGATGTGGTGTCAGGCGGACGCGTCCGCGATCGAGCCATTGTCGTGCAGCAAAAAACAAATCGGCCCGTCCAGTTTGAGCTGATGGACGCCGCCCGGAAGACCATGCGCGCGTGGCTGGAGCGGCGCGGCGGCACGCTCGCCGACTATGTCTTTCCTAGTCGCAACAACTACATGGGCCACATGAGCACGCGCCAGTATGCCCGGCTCGTTCACGAGTGGGTTGCCGGGATCGGCCTCGAGCCTCACGACTACGGCACCCACTCGCTTCGGCGGACCAAGGCGTCGATTATCTACAAGGCAACGGGCAATCTTAGGGCCGTTCAGATCCTGCTCGGCCACGCTAAGATTGACAGCACGGTGCGCTACCTCGGGGTTGACGTGGAAGACGCTCTAGAATTAGCGGAACGAACCGAAGTCTGAGCAGACCCAAAAGGTGACATCCACGCGGCTCTCTCAGCTTCTTGGGATAGGACATCCATTCAGGTGCGGAGATGAGGCGTGTCCGGGCTGCCCGTTTTCAGGTGGGCAGCTCAAGATCGGGGTCGGCGAGTATGGTGGGCGGCTCATCAAAAGCGTAGGATGGCGAGATTGTTCGCAGATGGCTGGAAAGCCGCCTCAAGGCTGCGAGGCTCGATCAAGCGGCTGCGGATACCTGGCACAAAATGCCGCCGAGGGGCGTCCACCCCATCAGACAAAGCCCTCCGCGCCATTAAGGTTTGTCATGAGAGCCCTTCAGCCTGAGTGCGATCGAAACTAATCGCGCATACCGCCGCGCGTTTCGCTCATGCGAATGTAGACGATCAGCGACAGCCCGATCGTGGCTGCCACGTACCAATAGAAGCCTCGTTCGATCCCCCAACCCTTGAAGGACAGCGCGACATATTCGGCCGTACCCCCGAACGCCGTGTTTGCCAGGGCATAGGGCAGAGCGACGCCAAGCGCGCGGATGTTGGCCGGGAACAGTTCGGCCTTCACCACCGCGTTGATCGAGGTATAACCTGTGACGATCACGAGCGCCGCCATGACGAGTGCGAACGCCTCGAAAGAACTGGTGACGTGCTCCAGCCGCGTCATGATCGGAACGGTGAACACCATACCGGCGACGCCAAAGCCGATCAGCAGCGGCTTTCTGCCGACGCGGTCGGAGAGCCAGCCGGCTAAGGGTTGGAGCAGCATATATACGAACAGCGCCGCCGCCATGATCCCGGTTGCGGTTTCGCGTCCGAAACCGACGGAATTGACGAGGAATTTCTGCATGTAGGTCGGGTAGGTGTAGAAGGCGAGCGTACCCCCGGCCGTGAGCGCGATCACCACGCCGACCGCGCGCGGATGGTGACGGAAAAGCGCCACGCCGCTCGATGCCGGGCGATCGGCCTCGGCGCTCGCGCGTTCGAACTGAGGCGTCTCCGCTAGCCGCCGTCGCAGATAGAACACGCTGAGCGCCAGCACCCCGCCAATTGCGAACGGTATCCGCCAGCCCCACGCTTCGAGCGCCTCCACCGACATGGTCATCTGCAACAGAAGAAGTATCGACAGGGCGATCAACTGCCCGGCGATCAGCGTGACATATTGAAAACTTGAGAAGAAGCCGCGATGCTCGCGCTGGGCCATTTCCGAAAGATACGTGGCACTCGCGCCATATTCGCCGCCCACCGACAGCCCCTGCAATAGCCGGGCGATCAGCAGCAACGCCGGCGCTCCGGCACCGATCGCGGCGTAGGTCGGCGTCACCGCGATCAGCAGCGATCCGCCGCCCATCATCATCACGGAGAGCGTAAGACCGGCCTTGCGTCCTTTTCGATCGGCATAGATGCCCATCATCCAAGCCCCGAGCGGCCGCATTAGAAAACCGACCGCGAAAATCGCCGCCGCCTGAAGCAATTGGGCCGTGCTGTCTTCGGACGGGAAAAAGGACGGCGCGAAATAGAGCGTGAATGCCGAGTACACATACCAGTCATACCATTCGACGAGGTTGCCCATCGATCCGCCGAAGATCGAACGGAGTCGCCCGAATTTGACCGGCGCACGCGCCGATCCGGCGGCTTCGATTTGCGATATGCTGTCCATGCGTGTTCAAACGTCCCACGACGGGATGTCTGCCATCACCCAAGGCTGCTAGCGCGCAGTAACAAGACCGAGCGGTCCGCGCCGACAACCCTCCGGATGCCAAGAGCGGCGGACAACAACCCGATGAAATGGTCGGACGCGCCCACCGGCGACGTGCCATCGACCCGTACCGAAGCGATTTCCGGATCCCCGATTATCATCGGCGCCAGACGATAGCGGTTAAACTCGTCGACGACCTGCGCCAGCGTCTCGTCGCGGAATTGGACGATGCCGGATTGCCAGATCAGCCGCCGCGCAGCCTCCGCGAACGATAGCGCCGATATCGCAACCGATTCCCCGCGAATCGCCGCGCCGCTGGTTGCCGCCACAAGCCATGGTCTTGCGCCAAGCACACGCACATCGCCCGTGACCACGGTCAGTTCGAGCACGTCGGGCCGCAGCCGCACGTTGAAACCGCCGCCATGCGCCTCCAGCCGCGTGCCCACCGCATCGACGAGCATCGATCGCGCGTCGCGAGCGACTTCAAAACTCGCCTCACCGCGCAGCAAGCGCACGAAGCGCTGGTCGTCGCGCAGCCTCACTTCCACCGCGCTGTTGGTATTGAGAAACACGCCCGTGCCGTCCGCCAGCCGGAACCGCCGCGCCTCCCCGACCTCGGTGCGGTAGCGATCGACCGCAGCAGCT
>JBGTLX010000439.1:0-4691 GCA_041743855.1 Rhizobiaceae bacterium
ATGACGGCTCGGCTTGCGGTTCATCCCAGCCAGCATGGCATGCTCGACCTGAAGGATTTCCGCGGTGCGCTGGAGCAGCTTCCGGAAGACCAGCGTGAAGCGATCATCCTGATTGGAGCGTCCGGGTTTTCCTACGAGGAAGCAGCAGAAATCTGCAACTGCGCGGTCGGAACCATCAAGAGCCGGGTCAGCCGCGCCCGCAACCGCCTGCAGGAGATCCTGAAGATTTCCGGCGAGGCCGAATTCGGCCCGGACGCGATTTCATCGCAAGTGATGGGGTCGAACGCCGCCTGACGGCCGCGCATGCGGGTTGCGCTCGACCAGCGCTGCTGATCAGCGATACGTGTAATCGATCTCGTCGCGCCAGTTGATGCCTGGAACGATGTTTCTGACCACCGCATAGACGGCGAGCAGGGCTGGGATGGCAATAAAGCCGCCGACCGGACCCCACAGCCATATCCAGAAGACCAGCGCCAGAAGCACAATGAACGGGTTGAGAGTCATCGTTTTGCCGATCACCATGGGCGTCAGGAACTGCGCCTCGATCACATTGACGCCGAGATAGATGGCAACAGGCAGCAGGCTCCCGCCGATCGTGTCGAACTCGGTTAGCCCGACCATGAAAAGAATGCCGACCATGACAGCCGGACCGATGAAAACGACGAAATTGCTGAGTGCTGCAAGTGCTCCCCAAAGCGCAGCGGACGGCACCCCGATCAGATACAGACCGATGCCGACCGCCAATCCCTCCAGAATGTTGATGATCGTGATCGAGATCAGATAGCGGGAAATCATGTTTTCGATGTCACGAAAGATGTGGGCGACGCGCCAGCGCATGCGCCTGTCAAGGCACAATTTAAGGACTGCGGTGCGAGTCTGGTGTCGCGTGGCCACGAAAAAATAGAGACAGGCGAAGAAGATCAGGATCTGGGCGATTAAGGCCGGGGCCAGGATGGCGACGCTTTCCACATCCATGCCGTCATCGACCGAGACTGTGACGCCTTCGTTCCCGGTCAGTTCGCGAAGCTGGTCGCGCATTCCCTTTAGCGATTCAATCGGACCTTTCAGCTCCGACAGTTGCACCTGGAGATCAGCCCATATTTGCGGCAGACGCTGCAGCCAGAAGGACAGCGGTCCAGACAGGGCAAAGGCCAGAAGACCGATCGCCAGCACAAAGAAAATCACCACCAGTGTCGCGGACAGACCGGGTGGAAGGCCGTGCCTCTCCAGTCGCGTGGCCACCGGCCCGAGCATCAGGCCTATCACGATGCCGAGGCTTGCCGGCGCAAGAACATACTCACCGGCGCCCAAAGCGAAGATGCCCGCAATAACGCCGATGAAGATGACAGCGACCTGAGCGGTGCGCGCGATAAATATCTCGATGTTAGACTTCGGCGGCAGCCTGACAATCGGCGCCTTCTTGGGCAGGCGTTTTTGCATGGAGGCATCCGGCTCGGTCTTGTATGGAAACGGCTATTCGTATTCGATAGTTCCGACCGGAACCTTTAGAGTGAAATTTGCGTTTAAGCCAAATAATTCAGGAGCATTTCAGCTATGGCGTCAGCACCAAAATCAGAGAACGGCGAGCGCGCGAAAACAGGCGGGACCGAGCGCTCGTCCGCCGACCTCGAGGCCGATATCCGGCAGCTTCGCGAGGATTTCGCAAAGCTCGCGCAGCAATTGTCGACGACGGGCGAGCATGGCTATGGCGCTGCCCGACGGGCGGCGGCAGGCGGTGTGGATCAGTTGCGGTCTCAGGGAGAGGCAGTCATCGACGATCTGCGTTCGAGCGCCAGGGACATGGAAGAGCAGTTGACGAACACCGTTCGCGAAAAACCCGTGACGTCGCTCGCGATAGCAGCCGGAATCGGTTATTTCCTGGCGCTTCTTTCGCGTCGATAAAGAGCACGTGTTCGGGGGCGCCAGATGCTCGCATCATTGATCGCGGGTTTCGCCTCAGGCGAAACCGTTCTGGCTTGGCAGCGGGCCAAACGCGCCTTCATTGTCTATCTGCTCGCTGCAATCACAGGAGCATGTGGCGCGGGGTTCCTTCTCGGAGCCCTCTTCATCTGGCTCGCCGAGCGGTATGGCGCGCTCGAGATGGCGCTCGCCTTCGGCGGCGTTTTCATCCTGCTTACGATTCTAATCCTATTAATCCACGGCCTGGCCGAGCGGTCGCGGTCGCGCCTCGTCTCGAGCAAACGCCACTCCGATTTGAAGGCGATCGGCGTGGCTACCGCTGTCGCCGCCTTGCCGGCTTTGCTGCGGGCAAAGCCAGGCGTGCGCGTGCTTCTGGCGCCCGTCATCGCCTTCGCTGCCTATTCGCTCTACAGAAGAAGCCGGACGCCAGGACCGGATGCGCCGCCTGACTGATGCCGGATAGTAGCGGGTTGCGGCGATTCGATGGCATCGGGCGCCAGCGTTAGCTCTACTGGGCGTCGCGCTCCTCAAGCAGCATGGAAATTTCGGCCGTAACTCCCTCCGGCGCGAATTCGTGCTTGACCTCGCTGGATATTATCTTGGCCAGGCTGCGCCGGATGAGGATCGAACCGAAGCCGTAATGCTGCGGCGTGGTGACCGCCGGTCCGCCGCGTTCCGACCAGTTCACAACCAGTCGCCGCTCGTCGCGCAGGCCTGCCGTCTGCCAGATGAGAGAGACGCAGCCGCCCGGCGCCGACAGCGATCCGTATTGCAGCGCGTTGCTTGCCAGTTCGTGCAGGATCAAGCCGAGGCCAAGGGCCTGATCGGGCGTCAGCAACAGATCGGGGCCTGAGATGGCGATGCGCGACCCGGGCGGCTCTTCGAAAGGCGTTATCTCGCGGCGAACCAGTTCGGCCATGCCGATGCCGCGCCATTCATGATCGGAAAGAAGGCTATGGGCCGCGCCGAGCGCCTGGAGCCTGCCGCTGAATGCTTCGAGAAATTGCTGCGGCTGGCGCGCATGCCGAACGGTTTGAGTGGCCAAAGCCTGCACGGTCGCCAGCGTGTTTTTTACACGATGGTTCAACTCGCGCAACAAAAGCCGCTGACGCTCCTCGGCCGATTTTCGTTCGCTGACATCGTAGCTGACGCCGAAAACCAATGTTGGATTTCCGTCCGCATCGCGCTCGATCACCCGCCCGCGCGAGGCCAGCCAGCGTGGCGGTTCGATCGTCTTGACCCTGTACTCGACGAAATAATCGTCGCTTTCGACCAATGACCGCCTGAAACGCTGCTCTCCATCGGTCACATCGCGGCGATCGATGGCGGCGAACAATTTGCTGACGTCGATATGCGAAGCCGGGGCAAGGTTGAACAGCACCGGCAGCACGACGTCGCATTCGACGCGGTCCGTGCGCACGTCCCAGACCCAACTAGCCAGGCCGGCAGCCTCCACGGCGATGGCCCTCCGCCCTTCCTCGCGCGCCAATGCGGCGCGGGCCAAGGCGCCCGTCCTGGCGCCGTCCTTCAGCGCAAACAGGCTCGACGCAATGCCCGCCAGCGCTTTCAGCTGGTCGAGTATCTCCGGCGACGGGCGGGGGCGGGGCCTTCGGTCGAGAACGCAAAGGGTTCCCAGACGAGCGCCGTCCACGACCAGGGGAGCCCCGACATAGAAACGCAGATGATGATCGCCTGTGACCAGCGGATTGGCGGAAAAAAGAGGGTCGAGGAGGGCGTTTTCCACCACCATGATCTCATCGCCGGCGGCGATGGCATGAGCGCAGAAAGAAATGCTGACCGGCGTTTCGCGCTCCTCAACGCCAAAGCAGGACTTGAACCATTGACGCTCCAGATCGATCAGCGTGATCAGAGCCACTGGTGCGTCGAGCAACGCAGCCGCCAGCCCGGTAATCCGGTTGAAATCGATATCGGGATCACTGTCCAGCGTCTCAAGGCTGTCCAGCACGGCTCGCCTGCTCTCGCTTCGAACGGCGTTCCACACCTGATCCGGAAGACCCGGATTATTGGATTTCTTATCGTGCAATTCGCTGTTTACCCTTTTGCCCGCCAGACTAACTAGAAACTTCCATCTACTTTGCAAAGCGACGCCATAACTCCCGCTACGCGGCCTTCGCCGCTGCATTGTCCGGCACAAGCACGCGCAGCGCGCCGGGGTGAATCTTTATTTCCGTTTCGCGCTCCAATTCGCACAATTCGCCGTCGATGGCTGCCTTCAGCTTCATACGCCTGGACAGAACCTTCAAAACCACGCGGCTCGCCTGATGAATTTCGACCTGTTCGTTGTCGCGCCACTTGCCGCGCGCGACCTTCAGGAAGTATCGGATCAGTTCCCCGCGGCTGCGGGCGACAGTCACGTAAATTCCGAGGACGCCGCCGTCGGGCTGGTCGGTGTATGGCAAATGACCCTCCCCGAAGAGGTTGTTGGTGACCCCGAGCGATGTCGTTCGTGTGACGATTTCGGCGTCGCCAACCGTCAGCGAAACGCTTAGCGCCGGCGGATCCATGACGGTGTCATAGGCGGCGCGGGCTGAAGCGCGGATTTTGCCCAGCCGCGAGCCGAACGCCATCTTGTCGCGCATATGCACCATCTTGGCATGCATGCCGATCGAAAACTGATGAACGAACGGCTTTCCGTTGGCGGTGGCGATGTCGACGGCCCTGACCTTGCCGGTGGCGTAGCCGAGAATCGCGGCGTCCAGCGCCAGTGGGACGGCAAGACTGCGGGCGAACAAATTCATGGTCCCGGCCGG
>JBGTLX010000440.1:0-2225 GCA_041743855.1 Rhizobiaceae bacterium
TGATCCTGCGCGGCGGCGCGGATTCGCTGAACTCGTCCGCCGCCATCCATGCCTGCCTGGTCGAAGGGTTGAAGGCAGCAAGCCTGCCGGAGGACGCGATCCAACTGGTGCCGACCACCGACCGCGCCGCCGTCGGCGAAATGCTGAACGGGCTGTCCGGAAATGTCGACGTGATCATTCCGCGCGGCGGCAAGAGCCTCGTCGGGCGCGTGCAGTCGGAGGCGCGAGTGCCGGTTTTCGCCCATCTCGAAGGCATCTGCCATCTCTACATCGACCGCTCCGCCGATCTCGACATGGCGGTGGCAATCGCGGTCAATGCAAAAATGCGGCGCACAGGCATTTGCGGCTCGGCCGAGACGCTGCTGGTCGACCGCGCGGTGGCCGGAACGCATATCGTGCCGATCCTCGAGGCGCTGCAAAAAGCCGGCTGCGAGATTCGCGGCAGCAAAGAGGTGATTGCTGCTTTTCCGTCCGCCGTGCCGGCCACGGAGGCCGACTGGGTTACCGAATATCTCGACGCGATCATTTCGGTAAAACTGGTTGACGGGATCGGCGACGCCATCGAGCATATCGGGACGTTTTCCTCGCATCACACCGAGGCGATCGTGGCAGAAGACAAACAGGCCGTGGACCGGTTTTTCGACGAGATCGACTCGGCGATCCTGTTGCACAACGCCTCGACGCAATTCGCCGATGGCGGAGAGTTCGGCATGGGCGCGGAAATCGGCATCGCGACCGGAAAAATGCATGCGCGCGGTCCGGTCGGCGTCGAACAACTGACCGCGTTCAAATACCGCGTGCGCGGTTCGGGGCAGGTGCGGCCGTGAAAGCGCGGCTGTCTTACCCTCCCCCGTGCGGGGAGGGTCGGAGAGCAAATGTCGCGAAGCGATTTTTGCGAACCGGGGTGGGGGTGGAGACGATGTGCTCCAACCTTCCCTGACAGTGACGGCATCACTACCCCCACCCCGCTCCGCTTCGCGGATCGACCCTCCCGGCAAGGGGGAGGGTGACGCGCCGCGCCACTACCTCCGCATGCCCCACGCCGAAAAGGGCATGCAGGTCGGGCTGTTCGGCGGGTCGTTCAATCCGCCGCATGGTGGTCATGCGCTGGTCGCCGAGATTGCGCTCAGGCGGCTGGCGCTGGACCAACTCTGGTGGATCGTCACGCCCGGCAATCCGCTGAAGAATTCGCAAGAACTCGCCCCGCTCGCCGAGCGGCTGCGGCTTTCCGAGATCTGCGCGAAAGATCCGCGCATAAAAATCACCGCCTTCGAAGCCGCCCACCGGGTGCGCTACACCGCCGACACGCTGGCGCTGATCCGCGCGAAGAACCTGGGCGTCGACTTCGTCTGGATCATGGGGGCGGACAATCTGCGCGATTTCCACCGCTGGCAGCGCTGGCGCAAGATCGTGACGACGTTTCCCATCGCCGTCATCGACCGGCCGGGAGCGACGCTCTCCTTCCTGTCATCGGTGGTGGCCAAGACCTTCGACTATGCGCGCGTCGACGAGGGCGACGCGCCGCTGCTGGCGCGGATGAAGGCGCCGGCCTGGACCTTCATCCACGGCCCGCGCTCGTCGCTGTCGTCCAGCGCGATCAGGAAAGCGGTGAAAGCGTGACGGACTGGCTGAAAATACTCAAGGAGCAAAAAAAGGAAGGCGACCGGGTGCGGCGCGAGGCGCCGAAGATGCTCGCCAATCCCGATATCACGGTGGACCAGGTCAAGTCGCTGTTCCAGGCGCTGGAACAGCAGGCCGAGTTCGCTGAAAAGCTGAAGGCCGCGCTTGAGGGACTGGGTTATGATTTCGACATCGTCGATGCTGCAGGCAAGCTGGAGGACCGCTACGTCAATTTGGCGGCGCTGGCGGCCGAAAAGCTCAAGGGCATGCGCGGGTAACGCCGCCCGCCCAATTGCGCCAGGACATGCAAGCGGGCGGTCCAGAAAGCCTCTCCACCCGGCCATGTCGCTTTTGCGGCTGCAAGACTTCCGTTGTTTGACGCAATCTGCGCCAACCATGGCCAAGATTACCGCTACCCCCAAGACAACAAAGGCCGGAGCGGTCGAAACGGAGGTTCCGACCCCGGCGATCGCTATCGCCAGCGTCATCGTCTCCATGGCTCTGGTCGCCGTCGGCAATGGCCTGATGTTTGCCTACATCCCCGTGCGGCTCGGCGCGGAAGGCTTTCCGCCGACCTGGGCCGGCGCCATCCTGACGGGCCTGTC
>JBGTLX010000441.1:0-5606 GCA_041743855.1 Rhizobiaceae bacterium
TTGCGCGCGGCGCTAACCGGACGCAGCACCTCGCCCGGCGTCTTCGACGTGCTTGCCGTGCTCGGTCGCGACGAAAGTCTGGCGCGCATCGGCGACCAAATCGATTAGGTCAAGTTTGCTGCCCTAGTTTTGCATTGAAACGCGCCTTTTGCGGTGCAACATTGTGCACTCCATGAGGTATCGGAACACAGGCCGGGCTTGTACGCGGATATGGTCGCAGTGGCCTGACTGTTGCAATCGATCGTTACAATCGAGACCAAGATAGAGACCGAAGGAGTTTGCGATGAACAAACCGACCGCGACGCTGGAATTTGGCGGCAAGGCTCTCGAACTCAAGGTGCGAAGCGGTTCGGTCGGCCCCGACGTCATCGACATAGCGTCGCTGTACAAGGATACTGGCGTGTTCACCTACGACCCGGGTTTCACCTCGACCGCAGCTTGCGAATCCCAGATCACCTTCATCGACGGCGATGCCGGCATATTGCTGCATCGCGGCTACCCGATCGACCAGCTTGCCGAGCAGGGCGATTTTCTCGAGGTCTGCTATTTGCTGCTTTACGGCGAGCTTCCGACCAAGGCGCAGAAGGACGATTTCGACTACCGGGTGACGCGCCACACGATGGTGCACGAGCAGATGTCGCGCTTCTTTACCGGCTTTCGCCGCGACGCCCATCCGATGGCGGTGATGTGCGGCGTCGTCGGCGCCCTGTCGGCCTTCTACCACGATTCGACCGACATATCGGATCCCTACCAGCGCATGGTCGCGTCGATGCGGCTGATAGCCAAGATGCCGACGATCGCGTCCATGGCCTACAAATACCACATCGGCCAGCCCTTCGTTTACCCGAAAAACGATCTGAATTTCGCGGCCAACTTCCTGCACATGTGCTTTGCGGTGCCGTGCGAGGAATACAAGGTGAACCCGGTGTTGGCGCGCGCCATGGAACGCATCTTCATCCTGCATGCCGACCACGAGCAGAACGCCTCGACCTCGACGGTGCGGCTGGCCGGATCGTCGGGCGCCAACCCGTTCGCCTGCATCGCCGCCGGCATAGCGTGTTTGTGGGGACCGGCGCATGGCGGCGCCAACGAGGCGGCGCTGACCATGCTCGGCGAAATCGGCACGGTCGACCACATTCCGGAATTCATCGCCCGAGCCAAGGACAAGGACGATCCGTTCCGGCTGATGGGTTTTGGGCACCGCGTCTACAAGAACTATGATCCGCGCGCAAAAATCATGCAGAAGACCGCGCATGAGGTGCTCGGCGAACTCGGGATCAAGGACGATCCGATGCTCGATATTGCCATGGAGCTGGAAAAGATCGCGTTGACGGACGAGTATTTCATCGAAAAGAAGCTCTACCCGAACGTCGATTTTTATTCCGGCATCACACTGAAGGCGCTGGGCTTTCCCACGACCATGTTCACGGTGCTGTTTGCGGTCGCGCGCACGGTCGGCTGGATCGCGCAGTGGAAGGAGATGATCGAGGACCCGCACCAGAAGATCGGCCGTCCGCGCCAGCTCTACACGGGCGCGGCGGAGAGGGATTACGTGCCGATTGCGAAGCGGTGAAACTGGGCAGGAGGGAATAGGCAGTAGGCAGTAGGGAAAGCGAACCTATTGCCTATTACCTATCGTCTCCAAAACGATCTCCGCCGCGATCTCCCCCGACGGACGCGATGTCGCCATGCGGCGCGTCACTTCCGAAAAACCGTCTTTCTGCCATTTGCGCAAAGCGGTGTCGGCAAACAGCGCTTCCACCGTGCGCGCCAGCATGGCCGGACGGACGTAGCGGTCATAGAATTCCGGCGCGACGGGGCGGTCGGCGATCAGATTGGGCAGTAGGGCCGACCACACGGTGACCATCCCCTGAGCCAGGCGGGCGAACGGATCGAGCTTGTAGCAGGAGATGAGCGGCACGCCGGCCAGCGCCAGTTCCAGCGACACGGTGCCAGAGGCTGCGAGTGCAGCGTCGGCCTGGCCGAACGCCTGCCATTTGGCCGCCGGATCGGAGATAATTTCAGGTTTTTGCTCCCAACCGCCAAGCGCGTCGGCAACAACAGCTTCGACATGCGGCACGGTTGGAAGCAGCAAACGGAGGCGATTGCCCCGTGCGCGCAGCATCGACACGGTCTCGCCGAACGGCCCCATCAGCGCGCGCACTTCACTTTTTCGCGATCCAGGCAAGATGAGCAGCGTCTTTTCGCGGTCCGGCGACAGATCGCGCCCCCGCGCTTGCGATAACGCGGCCGCGCGGACGCCCGCGTCATTGGTCAACCGGTGGCCGACGAATGTGCCCGGCGGGCCGCCGAGCCGCGCAAGCTCGGCCGGTTCGAACGGCAGGATGCAGAGCACATGGTCGACATGCGGCTTCATGGCCCGCGCCCTGCCCGGCCGCCACGCCCAGACGCTCGGACAAATATAGTGGATGATGGGAATGGACGGATCGAGGGCGCGCAGCTTTTTGGCGACGCGCAGGCCGAAATCCGGACTGTCGATGGTGATCACACAATCCGGCTTCGCGGCTTGAAGCGCGCCCGCAGTCTGGCCGATGCGCTTGAGAAGGCGCGGCAGGTCGCGCAGTACGGCGGTCAGCCCCATCAGCGCGATGTCGCCGGCGTCGAAGAGCGAAACGAGACCTAGTTCCCGGAGATGGCGGCCGCCGACGCCGACCAGCCGAATGTCACGGCCGCTCATGGTTCGCAGCGCCCGAACGAGGTCGGACCCGAGCAGATCGCCCGATTCCTCGCCGGCGACGATCGCGATGGTGAGCACGCGCGGGGTCATCACGCGGGGGGATCCCCCGTAAGCCCGACGACGAAAAGACCAAGCGCGTCGGCCTTTTCCACCATGCCGGCATAGTCGAGCACCAGCGA
Source organism: Rhizobiaceae bacterium (assembly GCA_041743855.1). Classification (GTDB taxonomy): domain Bacteria; phylum Pseudomonadota; class Alphaproteobacteria; order Rhizobiales; family Rhizobiaceae; genus JBGTLX01. The sequence goes on from JBGTLX010000441.1 coordinate 2,878, forward strand.
TTTTTTTGCCTCGACGCCGATGCCCGCCAGTCCAGCCTTGTGGGCGGCCTCGACCGTCGCCGGCCCGATGGTCGGCGGATCGAGGCGCAATTCCTGTCCCGGTTTCGCGCATTTGACCAGCACGCCGCGTTTCCTGCCGGCGAGCCGGCCGTGCGAGCGCAGCGCCGCGACACGCTCCAGCATGCCGTCCGTTCCCTCTATACCTTCCAGCGCGATTGTCCGCCCGCCGATCGAAACCGCACCCTGCCCGATGTCCAGCGCCCCGATGGCGCGGGCGGCGGCCAAGGCGGAATCGAGGTCGCGCCAATCTGCCTTGCGGGGCCTGAGCCTTGTCATCGGACCCGCCTGGGCAAGTAGATCGGGGACCAGTTGCTGCGGGCCGACCACCCGAATGCCGGCCGCTTCCAGCGTTCCTGCCAGCGAGCGCAAGGCACCGTCGTCGCCACGGGCCATGGCCGCCAGAGCCTTGGGCAGGAGCGCCAGCAACGACAGGCTCGGTCGGAGCCGGCCGAGCCGCGGACGGCGGCCGATGCCGCCCGCCATCACCATATGGGTGACGCCGTGGCGCTTGAGCATGCCGGCAAGGGCGGCGAAATTTTCGAGCTCGAGTTCCTCGTGCTCCCAGGCAGCCAAAGCGGCTCGGTCAGCCTCGCCTTTCATGAGAACGATAAAGGGCTGATGCCCGGCCTCGGCGAGTCTCTGGGCGATATCGAGCGGCAGCAGACCACTGCCGGCGACGATCCCGACCTTGCCGGCTGTTGCGAGATCGATGCGTCCGGCCGCGTCAGCTTTCGTCATCGTCGTCGCCATCGGCGGCAGCCTTGGAGCGCGGGATGGTGAAGCGGCGTTTTCCCCCGCTGCGCAGGAAATTGGTTATTTCGCGCACAGATGCGGTGTTCGGAAAGGCGGCGTCGACCCGATCGAGGTTTTCCGACAGCGTCCTGCTTTGATCGAAAAGCATGCGGTATGCTTTGCGCAGGGTGAGTATCTCGTCGCGCGCCATTCCTGAACGCTTCATGCCTATGATGTTGAACCCGCGCAGCGAAGCGCGGTCGCCGAGGGCCATGCCGAACGGGATTAGGTCGGCGACGAGGACCGTCGCGCCGCCGACAAAGGCATGATGGCCGATGCGCGTCATCTGGTGAACGCCGCCCAAGGCGCCGATGTTGACGAAATCGCCGACATCGCAATGGCCGCCCAACATCGCGGCATTGGCCATGGTCACGTTGCGACCAATGACGCAGTCATGCGCGATATGCGTATTGGCAAGGAAGTTGCCGTTTTCGCCGACAGTGGTTTCGCCGCGACTGGTGTCGGAGCCGCGATGCATGGTGACGCACTCGCGGATGATGCAATTCGCCCCGACCACGAGCGTGGTGCGCCCGCCTGTGTGCTTGACGTTTTGCGGCGGACCACCGAGAATCGCCATCGGATGGACCACGCAGCCCTCGCCAAGTGTCGTCGCGCCCTGGACCGAAACATGACTGACCAGTTCGACGCGGTCACCGAGGACGGCGTCGCCTGCGACATGGCAAAACGGGCCGATCTTGACGCCCGCGCCAAGCCGGGCGCCGGGTTCCACAACGGCGGTCGGGTGAATGATTGTTTGCATCAGCGCCGTCAGGATTGGCCGGCCGGCATGAGCATCGCCGAAATCTCGGCCTCGGCGACCTTTGCCCCCTCGACCATGGCCTCGCAGGCGAAACGCCAGAGATTGCCGCGCTGTTTCAGCTTGCGCACATGGATTTCGAGGCGGTCGCCCGGCACGACCGGCTTGCGAAATTTCGCGTTGTCGATGGTCATGAAATAGACCAGCGACGGCTTGTCGGTCGCCAGCGTGTTGATGCAGATCGCGCCGGCTGTCTGCGCCATCGCCTCAACGATCAGCACGCCCGGCATGACCGGCTGACCGGGAAAATGCCCCTGGAAATGCGGCTCGTTCATGGTGACGTTCTTGATGCCGATGGCGGATCTGTCGACGTCGATTTCGATGATTTTGTCGACGAGCAGAAACGGATAGCGATGCGGCAGCAGCTTCATCAGTTGCAGGATGTCGATAGTTTCAAGCACAGGCGCCGCATCAGACATTGTCGCCCACTTTCCTTGTCTTGGCCAACGCCTGAATCGCGGCGACCTGGCGGAAGAAGTCGCGGATCGGAACCGCAGGCGCGCCGCCCCACCGCGCGCCTGCCGGGACGTCATGCATGACGCCGCTGGCCGCCACGAGCTGCGCCCTGTCGCCGACCGTCACATGGTCGGAAATGCCGACGCGTCCACCGAGCATGACGAAGTCGCCGAGCGTAACCGAGCCGGAGAGGCCGCAATGACCGGCAATGATGCAGCCCCGACCGATCCGAACATTGTGGGCGATCTGCACCAGATTGTCGATCTTGGAACCTTCGCCGATTATGGTATCGGCCAGCGCGCCGCGATCGATGGTGGTGTTGGTGCCGATCTCGACATCGTCCTGGATAATGACGCGGCCGATCTGTGGCATGCGCTCCGGTCCTCGGGGGCCGGATACGAAACCGAACCCATCCTGTCCGATCATCGCGCCGCCATGAATGACGACGCGGTTTCCGATCAGCGCGTGCTGGACCGATGCGCCCGGCCCGATATAGCCATCGCGTCCGATCCGGCAGGAACTTCCGATCACGGCGTTCGGCGCGACGATGGCGCCGGCGCCGATGGCGACGTCAGGCCCGACCACCGCGCCCGCCTCGATGATC
>JBGTLX010000442.1:0-6022 GCA_041743855.1 Rhizobiaceae bacterium
AGCAGCGGACAGCCCGTTTCGTGGCGGTGATCTGCCTGGCGTGGCCGGATGGCGAGGCCGAATATTTTCGCGGCGAAGTTTTGGGGACCCTGGTCTGGCCCCCGCGCGGCGAAAAAGGTTTCGGTTACGATCCAGTGTTCCTGCCGGACGGGCACGAGCGGACTTTCGGCGAGATGGAAGCGCACGAGAAACACGGCTGGAAACCGGGTCAGGCCGAAGCGCTGTCGCACCGCGCCCGCGCCTTCCAGAAATTCGCGCGCGCCTGCCTGGGATCGGAATGAACATGGTTCCCGACCGGTCTCCCGGCTTCGGCGTCTACATCCACTGGCCGTTCTGCGCGGCAAAATGCCCCTACTGCGACTTCAACAGCCATGTCCGCCACCAGCCGGTCGATCAGGAGCGCTTCGCCCGCGCCTTCGAGACCGAGCTGGCGTCGATGCGCGCCCGCACTGGCCCGCGCGAGGTGACCAGCATCTTTCTCGGCGGCGGCACGCCGTCGCTGATGCAGCCCGAAACGGTGGCGGCGGTGCTCGACGCGGTCGCCAGAAACTGGAGCGTTCCCGCCGGCATTGAGATCACGCTGGAAGCCAATCCGTCCTCGGTCGAGGCCGGGCGGTTCCAGGGTTACCGGGCGGCTGGCGTCAATCGGGTGTCGCTCGGGGTCCAGGCGCTGAACGATGCCGATCTGCGCTTTCTCGGGCGGCTGCACGACGTTTCGCAAGCCATGCACGCCATCGAACTCGCGCGAACAATCTTTCCGCGCCTGTCCTTCGATCTGATCTATGCGCGGCCGGGGCAGACTGTCGCTGCATGGGAAGCCGAACTCGACCGGGCGATCGATCTGGCCGCCGACCATCTGTCGCTCTATCAGCTGACCATCGAGGAAGGCACGCGCTTCCACACGCTGCATGCGGCGGGAAAGTTCGAGATACCCGACAACGATCTTGCGGCCGACCTCTATGCAGCCACTCAAGGATTGACGGCGAGCAGAGGCCTGCCAGCCTACGAGATTTCCAACCATGCCCGGCCGGGCGAGGAAAGCCGGCACAACCTCGTTTACTGGCGCTATGGCGAATATGTCGGGGTCGGTCCCGGCGCGCATGGGCGTTTCGTCGAGAACGGAAGGCGGGTCGTGACGATTGCCGAGAAGATGCCTGAAATCTGGGCCAATCTGGTCGAGGCGAAGGGCCATGGCGTGACCGGCGGCGAGGTGCTGACCCGCTCGGAAGAGGCCGATGAGTTTTTGCTGATGGGGCTGCGGCTGGCCGAAGGCATCGACCTCGACCGCTACGAAAGACTGTCCGGCCGCTCGCTGTCGCCGGCCCGGGTTTCTGTCCTTCAGGACGAAGGTCTGGTCGCGCCGGTCGGCAATTCGCGGCTGCGCGCCACCTCGACGGGCATGATCGTGCTCGACGCGGTGGTCGCCGATCTGGCGCGGTAAATTAGTCCTTTTCGTCCGACTTGCGCAGTTCGTCCTTGAACCGGTTCAACGCCTTCCTCTGTTCGCCTTGCTCGCGAACCTTCGCAGCCGAAGGCTTGTCGGCCGGTTCGTTGCGGTCGGCGTAATAGGGCTCGAAACTGTCCTGAATCTGAAGCGTGTTCATCGGCTCCTCCCGATTGGGGCTTAACCTTGCAGCGGCAATTTCGTTCCCGCTCGACGGCGGGCGCGCGCGAGATTTTCAACCGGTGGTGAGCCGCTTTTGCAACGGCTGCGCTGGCATGGCAGAGATGGATTGGAGACAGGCGAACGATGGCTGAAGACGACAAAAAGGTTTTCGTGGTCGGGCAGGCGGAAATCGCGGCGCGGCCGCTGCCTGCCGCGCTCTATCTGGTGGCCACGCCGATCGGAAACTTAGGCGACATCACGTTGCGCGCGCTGGAGACGCTGGCCGCGGCCGACATCCTCGCCTGCGAGGATACGCGGGTGACGCGGGTGCTGCTCAACCGCTACGGCATCAGGCAGCGCCCAAGCGCCTATCACGAGCACAATGCCGGCGAGGCCGGGCCAAAGCTAATCGCGGCGCTCACGGCCGGGAAAAGCGTGGCGCTGGTTTCGGACGCCGGCACGCCGCTGGTGTCCGATCCGGGGTTCCGGCTGGTCGGGCAAGCGCTGGAGGCGGGCATCCGCGTCATTCCTATCCCCGGCGCTTCGGCCGTGCTCGCCGCGCTGACAGCTTCGGGCCTGCCGTCCGACGCGTTTTTGTTTGCCGGCTTCCTTCCGGTCAGGGAGGGGCAGCGTCGGACGCGGCTCGAGGCGCTGAAGGCAGTTCCGGCGACGCTGATCTTCTTCGAATCGCCGCGCCGGCTGGCCGACACGCTTGTGGCGATGGCGGATGTTTTCAGCGACCGGCAAGCAGCAATCGGACGCGAACTGACCAAGACGTTCGAGGAGATGCGGACCGGCACGCTGCCTGTGCTGGCGGCGCATTATGCTCAAGCCCCGACGCCCAAGGGCGAGATCGTCGTCTGCATCGCGCCACCCGGGGAAAAGACCGAAGAGCCCGAGGATATCGACCGGCTGCTGTTGTCCCTCGCAGGCGAAATGCCGGCGTCCAAAGCGGCCGCCGAGGCTGCCCGCATGACCGGGCAGGCCAAGCAGGCGCTGTACCGCCGGCTGCTCGAACTGAAGGAGAGCGGCGTTGGCTGACACTTTCGCCAAGCGCTTCAAAGCCTACCGGCGCGGCCACTCCGCCGAGTGGCTGGCGGCGACAGCCCTGATGGTCAAGGGTTTTCGCATTGTCGCGCGGCGCTACCGGACGAAACTCGGCGAGATCGACCTGATCGCCCGGCGCGGCGACCTGGTGCTGATGGTCGAGGTTAAGGCACGCAAATCGCTGGTCGAGGCGAGGGAGGCAATCGCGCGCGAATCGGAACGGCGGATCGAGGGCTGCGCCGATCTGTGGCTGGCTCGCCAGCCGGACTTCGGCAGATTGTCGGTGCGCTTCGACATGGTGGCGGTGCTGCCCTGGCGCTGGCCGGTGCATGTGGAGAACGCGTTTTACGGACGGAATTGAGCGCGGCTCTTTACCGGGCCGGTCAATCCAACTACCTGCGTTCTCAGAACGCTACGCGCCTCAACTATCCGGAGACGACAATGACCCTTCCCGACCGGCTCAGCAACGAACCTACCAGCCCCTATTTCAATGCCGAAGCACTGGAGCGCGGCGTCGGCATCGTGTTCAACGGGCGCGAGCGCGAGGACGTCAGCGAATACTGCGTCAGCGAGGGCTGGGTCCGGGTGCCGGCCGGAAAGGCGAAAGACCGCTTCGGCCAGCCAATGACCATCAAGCTCAAGGGCACCGTCGAGCCCTATCCGAGGGACAGGCCCGCAGAACCGGGCGCAAATCTCAACCGATGATCCTGAAGGCGACGCCCGCCTCGCCGGGGTCAATCTTGTCTTCCGAGGTGACGTTGGAGACCACCGCCTCGCGCGGCCCCTCCCACAAGTTTTTCAGCATCGCAGAAATCGCTGCGTCGGACCCGATCATCAGCGCCGTTACCGAGCCGTCGGCCTCATTGCGCACCCATCCCGTTAGTCCGAGTTTCTCGGCCTCGGTCCGCGTCCAGATCCGGAAGCTGACGCCCTGCACTCTACCGGTGACCTGCGCCAGAATCGCCTTTCGACCAGTCTCCACGATTGCCTCCAACGCTCTTCAGCGCCGCGTCACGCGCATCGGCAGGCCGCCCTGCGGCTGCGTGGTCAGCTTCTGCACCGGCCAGGGTTTCGTCTCCGGCGTGGTGTCGAAGCGGAATCTCGAAAACAGCACGGCGAGCGCGATCACCGCTTCCTGCATGGCGAAACCCGCGCCGATGCAGATGCGCGGGCCGGCCCCGAAAGGAAGATACTGGTAGCGGTCGATTTTTTCGCGATTACCGGGGTGGAAGCGCTCCGGCATGAAGGCGTCCGGCCGGTCCCATAATTTACGGTGGCGGTGGATGGTCCAAGGCATCATCAGGACGGCTGCGCCCTTGCGGATTTCGAGGTCGCGCCAGGTTTCGGGCACGATCGGCTCGCGGTTGATCGACGGCGCAGGCGGATAGAGCCGCAGCGCTTCCTCGAAGGCGGCGCGGGTCAGCGGCATGGCGTCGAGCCACTTCACCGGGTCCGGCTCACGCGCCAGCACCGCGTCGATCTCGCGCTCGATCGGTTCGCGCTCCCATGGCGCTTCGGCGAGGCAATAGATGGTCCAGCCAAGCGCCCGGGCGGTGGTCTCGTGGCCAGCGCCGATGAAAGTGATGATGTTGTCCTCGATCTCGCCGCGCGTCAGCCCGTCCGGACCCTCCGCGCGGAGCAGAAGGGTCAAAAAATCCTCGGGGACTTTTTCCGGCTCGCGCTTCAGCCTGTCGCTGCGCATGACGATGGTGTCGGCCACGATCTTTCTGAAATAGGCCATGGTCTTGCGGCCGCGCAGGCGGGTGAGGCGCGGCAGCCAGTCCGGCGCGCGCAGCAAGTCGAGCGGATCGACGCGGCCCATGGTCTCGAACAGATGGTCGATTTGTTGCGCAAAACTGCCCGGCTCGCCGGCGATTTCGCCGGAAAACAGCGTTTCTGCCAAAATGTCGTAGGTCAGAAGCGTCATGTCGTGGGCGACATCGACCGTTTCGCCGCTTTGATAGCGCTCGGCGAAAGTTTTGGTGCGCTCCAGCATCGGCGCCGCGAAGCCGAAGATGTGGCGCGGCGTGAAGACGGGCGCCATGGCCTTGCGCGAGCGCTTCCAGACATCGCCCTCGGCGGTCAGGAGACCGTCGCGCAGGATCGGGCGCAGGATTTTCTGGCGCACCGTCGCCATGCGGTAGTTTTTCGCGTTGTCCACAAGGACGTGGCGGATGAGCGCCGGGTCGTTGGCGATGACCAGCGGCCCGCCTATGCCGCTGACCGATATATAGGGCTCGTTGTAGGAGGGCTCGCCCCACAGTTCGAGCGGGTTGCGATAGACGATCCGCATCATTTCCAGCGTCGATGGAGGCTTGCTGCGCGGGATCGGCGCGGGCGGAACGAAGGGGGCTGGCTTGGCGTCCATCAGGCGCTCCGACGGGAAATCTTGCCCACGCATATAGGGTTGCGGATGACCTGCTTCCACGACGCCAAAAAAGACCGGAAACGCCGGATGGCGCTTTCGTCGCAAAACCGCGCCGCGGCCACACCGAAACCCCCGCAAACCTTGGAAAAACCGCCTTTAACGCCTATATGTCGATGATCGAATGGCGCGCGATTCGGGGCGAATTCACGCGCTGCTTCAGCGGCTTCAAGACGACAGGTTTTCATGAGCGACCAGACCGAGACTTTTCCCGGCGAACCGGCCGAATACGGCGCCGATTCCATCAAGGTTTTGAAGGGGTTGGACGCCGTCCGCAAGCGGCCCGGAATGTATATCGGCGACACCGACGACGGCTCTGGCCTGCACCACATGGTTTATGAGGTGGTGGACAACGCCATCGACGAGGCGTTGGCCGGCCATGCGACGCTGGTGACGGTGACGCTGAACCCCGACGGTTCGGTGTCGGTGACCGACAATGGCCGCGGAATCCCGACCGACATGCACGACGAGGGCGTGTCGGCGGCCGAGGTCATCATGACGCAGCTTCATGCCGGCGGCAAGTTCGACCAGAACTCCTACAAGGTGTCCGGCGGCCTGCACGGCGTCGGTGTATCGGTGGTAAACGCCCTATCCGTGTGGCTGAAACTGAAAATTCGCCGCAAGGGCGAAATCTTCGAGATGAGCTTTACGCATGGCGTGGCGGACGCGCCTTTGCGCGCGACCGGGGACGCGGGCGACGCCACCGGCACCGAAGTGAGTTTCATGCCGTCGACCGACACCTTCACCATGGTCGAGTTCGACTACGGCACGCTGGAACACCGGCTGCGCGAACTCGCCTTCCTCAATTCGGGCGTGCGCATCGTTTTGACCGACGCGCGGCATGCCGACGTCAAGGTGCAGGAACTGCTCTACGATGGTGGCCTGATCGAATTCGTCCGCTATCTCGACCGCGCGAAAAAGCCGCTGCTTTCCGCCCCGATCGC
>JBGTLX010000443.1:0-5285 GCA_041743855.1 Rhizobiaceae bacterium
TGCGTAGGCAACGGTTTTAGGCGAACGAGCGTCAAAAAATTTAGGAACGAAGTCAGCAATAGCTAATGTTCGCATGGCCAAGTCGCATCTCAAATCAACCCCGCTAGATGTTCGCCATGGGTCAAAAGCGGACATAAGCCATCAGGCTGAACAAAAGTCCGCTTGCGGCAGAGGCGCGTGCATGCGGTTATGACTGGGAAGGGCGCATTGCTGATGCGCAGGTCCATATGTCCATTTTTGGCGGTTAGTGGTAGGTTAGCTTTCCACGGCTTTTAAATTAGCGCAGTGCATTTCGGCGTTTGGCGCTTTTACGTCTTAGGCCCCAGTCTATCCATCTTCCGGCACTCGGTTGCCAGCGTTTGAAACTGGCATAGTGCCGGCGTGACTTGAGGCTAGTCCGGAGCACCATCGAAAGCCCGAGTGCGAACACGAGGATTCCGCCGGGCCCTGGCAATAACCCGGCAACGGGCGACACCAACATCAGTAGCCAACCAAGAACGAAAATCGTCCAATCGGTGATCGCGTGCGCACTCATCTGACCACCACCGTCACTGCCCGGCGGTTCTGGGCCCAGGCGCTTTCGTCCGAGCCTATCGCGACCGGGCGTTCCTTGCCCCAGCTGGTAACCAAAAGCCGCGCCGCCGGCACGCCTTGCGAAAGTAGGAATTCGCGCGCCGCATTGGCCCGGCGTTCGCCCAGCGCCATATTATATTCCCGGGTGCCTCGTTCGTCGGCGTGACCCTCGATAGATGCGCGGACATCGGTATGGGCGAGCATCCACTTGGCCTGCGCGGCGAGGGTAGCCTTCGACTGCTCGTGGATCGCATATTCGTCGGTGCCGAAATAGATCGTGTCCGAACCCGCTTTGGCAACCAGGTCGGCCTGCATCGCCGGAAGCTCGGTCAGTTCGACATCGCCCGGCGCGGCATTGAGATCGTCGGGACCTTGCTCGACCGCGGTCGATGGACCTTCAAGCGGTGGCTTGGGCTTGCTCGTACAAGCTCCCGTAACGAGCGTAGCCGTCGCCAGCGCTAATATAAACGCACTTCGCAAATTCAATCTCCAAGGCTCAAGGCGATAGACCGCTGCCCCGCCTGTTCTATGAAGAGGAAGGCCAAATTTCTGACGTGCTCAAGCGATCCAGAGGCTGGCGGCTGCAGCGACGGTCAGCATGATGATCGATGCAATCATGAAGAACTCACCTCCGCTGAGCGACAACTCTTTGTCATGGTCATTCCTAAATGCCTCTAGCTCATCTGAAATTGATTGATTGGTCGTCAGCAAACTGCGATCCCGAAGCCGACCTTTTTGAAGAAATTGAATTATTTCCTGTCGTTCGTTCTGGACCAAGTCAGGATATCTCTTGAGGAGTGTTTCCACCTGAGCCAGTCGTCCAGGATCGACTGGCACTGAACGCTTACTGCTCTCACTCATTTTTTGATCCTCTGCATGGAAGTCGGTTCCCGAGGGCCCGCTGACACCGCTCAATTGCCCTCCCCAACCGTGCGTGCGAATACGACGCAAGTTGTGAGCTTAAACATCTGAAGGAAATTGAAGGGCTCGGCATGGCGGCTCCCACTTTAAGCAACGCGGTGGTGAGTGGTTATTATGAGGAATCTATAGGTGCCTTTTGTCCCTGCTCGGCTGCGCGAGCCGATAACCGATTACGGGGTCGGCGAAGATTAACGGAGTCGGTGATAGTTCGGCGTCAGGCTTCTGGATCAGGCTGGAATAGGGACGGCGGATTGGTGAGCGTGCCTCCTAGTCAGTTCCGTGGACTGCCTTGGTTGGGCCCAACCCTGGTCGACGTTTCGGGCCTGCGAATAGAAAAAGCTTTGTGCGTTTGGGAGCAGTTGCCGGGTTCTCAGTAGCTCGACTTCCCACTTCGGACGGATTCGTCATTTGGATCTCCACTGGATGGGCGTTTCAGATACCTCGAAAGGATTCGAAGTGCTTGAAATCATGGCTCCATCTATAGGCCACGCCGTCCTCAGGAGTTACTATGAGGAGTTTATGACCGGGGCTCGCCCTCTTCGGGCTGTGCGAGCCGATAACCGATCCCCGGTTCGGTCAGAATCAACGATGGCTGTGATGGTTCAGCTTCAAGTTTCTCTCTCAATAGTCCGATATACACCCTCAGATATTGAGCGTCTTGAAGCTCACTTCCCCAGCCTGCCGCGAGGAGACGCTTATGAGTGACGACTTGCCCTGCCGAAACCGCGAGCTCGTTCAGGATTGACCATTCCTTAGGCGAAAGCCGGACGGGATCGCCGCCGACTGTGACCCTTCTACCCAGTAAGTCGATCGTCAGAATGCCCGTTTGAACATAGCGCGGCGGATCCATTAAAGATTCCACCCGTCGCATTGCCGCTCGCACACGAGCCATGAGTTCACCGATCTTGAATGGCTTATTGACATAATCATCGGCTCCTTCGTCGAGAGCCGCGATTTTCTCCAGCTCCTGGTGTCGAGCAGAAATGACGATGATGGGCGCGTCCGAGCGCTGCCGGATCAGTCGGATGACTTTCTTTCCATCGATATCCGGCAGGCCAAGATCAAGCAGTATAATATGAGGATCAATATCGCCCACGGCCTTCAATGCGGAGGCGCCATCGATAGCCACACTGACCCGGTGGCCGGTCGCCTCAAGGGCGGGCTGGAGGACGCCGACCAACGCAGGCTCGTCATCAACCAACAGGAGGCGAGAGACTGATGTCAATTTTCATCCATTGAATCGACCTGCGCCCTTGGCAGCCGAATAGCGATTAACGTTCCGCGCGTTCCGATGCCGGGCGTCGCCGCCCAAATGCGTCCGTCAAACGCCTCCACAAACCCCTTGGCGATTGCAAGGCCGAGGCCACTCCCCTTGGGCGCTGTCTCCATCCGCTCTACCCGCCGGAACCGATGGAATGCCGTCTCGAGGTCTGCAGCTGGTATTCCAAGCCCTTCGTCGCGCACATCGATCGCAACTTCATCTTCTTCGGCATAGATGTGCACCTCAATCGCAGTGCCCTGCTCGCTATAAATAATGGAGTTGGTCAGGACATTAAGCAGTACGAGGTCGAACATGGCGGCATTGCACCGAACAAAAAGCGGTGAGCCGCTTGCCGCGACTATGATGGAACGATCTTTTGCCAGATCCTTTACGCGGCTTACTGCAACGCCAACCGAGTCAATGGCATCGATGGTCTGCACCTCGATCTTCTCACCAGCCTGCAGTTTGCTGAGTTCCAGGAGGTTGGCGGTATATCGATCGAGTCGATCACATTCGTCGACGATCGTGCGCAACATCGTACTGCGCTGTGTATCTGCAAGCTGCTCGCCATAAGTTAAAAGGCTGCTTGCCGAGGCACTAATGGTCGCGAGTGGTGTCCTAAAATCATGGCTTACCGAGGATAACAGTGCGCTCTTCAGCTGCTCCGAGCGTGCCGCAGCAGTCGCCTCGCTGATCATTTGAGAAAGGTCGGCGCGCTCCAACGCCAGGGCGATGAGATTACAATAAGCATCAAGGAAGCCGTCGTCGGCTATCTCAAGGCTCCTTTCGGCCAACAGTGCTCCAACCGACCCATGACTTCCGATCAACGGTACGCCGGTCCAGTCCCCCTCATGAACAATCGCCCCGGAATTATGTGCGGCGAGCGCGGTCAGATGAGTATTCTCGGGCAGGCTGCCGTCGGCCAATTGCTCGAAGGCCTCCAGGTGCAGCCCGATGTGCGCTTCTGCTTCAGTCAGAAGCCTCGCCACGACATCATCACGAGTGATTGCCGACTGAACCCTGTTGCTGCTGTCTAGGAGGAGCTGAAGCTGACGTTGTGCGCGTTCCGCGGCAGCTGCGCGATCTCGTAATTGTCCAGCGAGTGCTCCGGCAATCAGCGCGGCCGCGTTGAAAGCGATGAGAGGCGCGATATCTTCTTCGCTCGCTAGGCTGAGCGTCATAAATGGCTCGGCGAGGAAAAAGTTGAATATGAGAAACGCCAAAAGGGCAGAAAGCAGGGCGGCGGCCAGCCCTTGGCTTGCTCCCACAAGAATGACGCCCAGAGCGAACAGAAGAGTTGCCGCGGCCAGGCCGATCAGCGGCTGGGAAAAAATTGCGATGGCCGACGCAGCGCCAATGGTAATCACCGCGATTGCCGCTTCACGCAGGGTCAGGTGCAGACGCGTAGCAAAGACCCTTTCGTGGAAAAATGCGGTGGCAAGCAGAATCTCAAATGGCATGCCCACCGCTGAACTTGCAAATATAGATCTCATAGTAATCGGCCGGCCAGTTCTCTGCTACCGATAGGGCTAATGTCTGAGGTATCACATTGAAGACCTTCAGAATCCTAGTGTCCGGACCGTGGCGGCGAGCAGAATTTAGTGTCGAAACCAGTTCTCTTTTTAAGTCTGGTTTCCGCGTTGCTCGCAGGCTGCGCAAAGACTGAAAAAGTACCGTCGAACATGCTCGAGACAATTTCAGATGAGGCAGATGTTTCGCCAATCAGCGAGCCCGATAGTGCAGACCCCGTGCAACTATCCGCCGACGCGACCGGCAATCAAGATACGGCTCGCTGACCGGTTGGAATGGAAAGAACGATGAAGGCTTTGGGCTCCCAAATTTCACTAGGGAAAAGAGCGGGCATGGTGGTTCAAGTCGCGATCCTGTCGTCACTTATTTTTGCTTGCTCACAAAACCTATCCTCACCGTCCTCACCCGACATCTCAGATTTCGTGCAGGATGCTCACGTTGAAATTTTAAATGTCGAGCCTCCTTTTGAGCTGGAAGAAGCGTTCCGAGTTGTCTCCGGCCGCGACTTTGTTACGTTCGAACCAGGTGCCGCGAGCCTTTCCAACGCTGCCAAGTTTACCTTGGAACGACAGGCACTCTGGTTAAAAGACAACCCAGGAGTACGTGCTCAAATAATTGGTTTTGCCGACAAGGGCGGAAGTGCGGGCAAAAGTGCCGGATTGGCAGCTCGGCGAGCTCAGGTCGTTCGGGACTACCTCCTGTTGAATGAAGTATTGGAAACTCAGCTGTCGATTCTGGGCATCGACTCACTGCCCCAGCATGCGTCAAACGATGAAAGCGCCGGCCGCGCGCTTACCGTCATTGTGGGCTGATGGGCACGGTCGTGACTGACGCTTCAGCTAAAATCCTAAGACTGAGCCCGGCCTTTGTAGCGCCTGCTGCCCTAATCTTCGGCCCCTTTTATCTTGGCCTCATTCACGCCCCGTTACGATCGATTCAGTTCTATCCAATGGTGGCTGGATTGGTTTTGGCGCTCGGAACCTTGCTCGATATCAAGGGA
>JBGTLX010000444.1:0-2161 GCA_041743855.1 Rhizobiaceae bacterium
GGCTCGCCAAACCGCGCGCCATCGCCTCGGCGCTGCCTCGCGACAACGCGACCGCCTGGCTCCTGGCGATGAGAAGCCCTTCGGCCAGCGCACGCGGCCGCAAAAAGACCCGCGACAGAAATGCGGCGCGGCTGCCTTTCGCCCGTGAAAACCGCGCCGGCATCGTGAATTTGGCGGCGTGGAGAGCGACGTCGTCGATCCAGCCCTCGGCCAGCCTTGCGCCCGGCTCCAGCAACAGCAGCCATTCGCCCTTGGCCTGCGCGATGCCCGCCGCGATGCCTCCCGTCGCAATAAAATCGCACCCGGCATGATCCGCGACTGTGTGCGTGCCGTCGGTCGAACCCTGGTCGCAAACGATGACCTTGCGCACGACGCCCTCAATCGCGCCGCCGACCAGCGAGGCCAGCGTCAGCGCCAGCGCCTCTTCGTTGTTGCGCGTCTCGATCAGCACGGTCAGCATCGTTAGCCGAATAGCGGAAAGCCCGGCTCCGCGCCAGTTCGGGAGGTGGCTTCAAGAAAGTTCTTGATTTGTTCTCATAAGGCAAATAGGAATAGTTTCATGAGAACAGCGATTCGCAGGCCAGCCGAAACCCCTTGGGAGAGGGCGAGAATGGAACAGATTGCACACGCGGACATTGCAGCCTTCACAAGCGGAAGGGCCGAAATGGCGAACGCAATGATCGAGCAGAGCGGAATGCGGGTTCGCCCGGATCGGAACCGGGGCCGTTCGGCGGGCATCAACCCGTCCGGCCGCTTCGAGCCGGTCAGCCGCCATATCTTCGACGATGGCTGGAATTCGCTGGAGGATCTGCCGCCCTTCAAGACCGAAGTGCAGGTCGAAAAGCCCCGGACCATCATCACGCGCAACGAATCGCCCGACATCTCCTTCGACCGCTCGATCAACCCCTATCGCGGCTGCGAGCATGGCTGCGTCTATTGCTTCGCCCGTCCGACCCACAGTTTCATGGGCCTGTCGGCGGGTCTGGATTTCGAGTCGAAACTCTTCGCCAAGCCGGATGCGGCAAAACTGCTCGACAAGGAATTGTCGAAAGAGGGCTATCAGCCCCGCACCATCGCCATCGGCACCAACACCGACCCGTACCAGCCCGTGGAAAAGCAGTGGCGCATCATGCGCGAAATCCTCGAGGTTCTGGAGGCGCGCAACCACCCGGTCGGCATCGTGACGAAATCGGCGCTGGTAACGCGCGACATCGACATCCTGTCACGCATGGCCGAGCGCGGGTTGGCGAAGGTGGCGCTGTCGGTGACGACGCTCGACCGGATGCTGGCGCGCACAATGGAGCCGCGCGCGGCGACGCCCACCAAAAGGCTCGAGACCATCCGGCAGTTGAGCGACGCCGGCATACCGACCTCCGTGATGGTGGCGCCCATCATTCCCGGCCTCACCGATTCCGAGATCGAGCGCATTCTGGATGCGGCCCGCGCCGCCGGCGCGCGCGACGCCGGCTACGTCATCCTTCGCCTGCCGCTGGAAGTCAGCCCGATTTTCAAGGACTGGCTGCTGCGTCACTATCCCGACCGGTACCGGCATGTGATGTCGCTGATCCGCTCGATGCGCGACGGCAAGGATTACGATTCGGAATGGGGCAAGCGCATGAAGGGCTCCGGTCCCTATGCCTGGCAGATCGGACGGCGTTTCGAGATCGCTGCCCGCCGGCTTGGCTTGAACGCAGAGAAGACCCCGCTGCGGACCGATCTTTTCGTCGCGGCGGAAAAGAGGAACGAGCAACTGGTCCTGCTTTAGGGCCTGTTTGAGTTTCACCTCAGGGCGCGCCGGAAATGGCTGACTTTGAGAACCGGAGCGCAGTGTACTTTGGGTACACGAGCACCGGAAGCGCAAAAGGCGGCCGTTTGCAGGCCGCCATCAGGTGAATGACAACAGGCCCAAAGAACCTCGTCAGGCCCCGCCCCGGCCGACGACGGCGCCTTCCCCAACCTTCGTCCCCTAAGGCTGAGGGAAGGCCTTGCGGAGAATCAGGACCGATGCGAGCATCGCCGCACAATGTCTCGCCCACGCCCTGATTCTCCGCCCCTCTTCGAATATGTCGAAAAGCCCAACTTTGCCTTCGAGACGAGGGCGATGGCCGAGGGGCTTTGGCCGGTCGCGGGCCTCGACGAAGCCGGCCGCGGCCCGCTCGCC
>JBGTLX010000445.1:0-7406 GCA_041743855.1 Rhizobiaceae bacterium
CCAGAAGATCGCGTCGCGCGTTGCCGCAACGACCCCACCCCGGCGCTACGCGCCGACCCTCCCCTCAAGGGGGAGGGAAGCGCCGCGCTACGGATAAAGCCGCGTCGTCTCCCAGCCGCCACCCGCCTCGCGGCTGAACACGAGCCGGTCGTGCAGCCGGAACGGCCGGTCGTGCCAGAACTCGATCTGGTTCGGCACGATGCGGAACCCGGACCAGTGCTTTGGCCGGGGAATCTCGCCGACCAGATATCTGGCGCCGTATTCTGCGACGGCTTTTTCGAGCGCGAACCTGCTTTCCAGCGGGCGCGACTGTTTCGATGCCCACGCGCCGATGCGGCTGCCGCGCGGCCGCGTCGCGAAATAGGCGTCGGCTTCTTCGTCGCTGACGATTTCGACAGGCCCGCGAATCCGGACCTGCCGGCGCAGCGACTTCCAGTGGAAGCACATCGCCGCTTTCATGGACGACAAAATCTCCCGGCCCTTGGCGCTTTCAAAATTCGTGTAGAAGACGAAGCCCTGCTGGTCGAAGCCTTTCAGGAGGACCATGCGCACGTCCGGCATGCCGTCCGGATCGACGGTCGCAAGCGCAACGCCGTTGGGATCGTTGGGCTCGCTGGCGGTCGCGTCCGCCAGCCATTCGGCAAACAACGCGAACGGTTCGGGGCGGGTGGTAAAGTCACTGTCTGTTAACTCTGTTCCGACCATAGTTTCCACTCTGATAAATGTTCCGACTGGGCTGGGAGATTGCCGATTGTCGCGCGCCGCGCAAGCGCTTCTCCGTGGGTTGTCGGTCGGTTCGCGGTCGTCATGGCCGAAACACGCGATGCTGCTGACCGTTGTGCTGGCGCTGCCGGCCTGCGCGTCGGGCGGCTTCAGCATGAAGAAAGCCGAGATCGACCGGTCGCTCTATACGAGCGATATCCCGGCCGAAGCCAAGAAACCCGCCGACGCCCTGCGCCTTTCGGACGAAATCACCATCCGCAACGCGGTTTCCTCCGCCGATATGGACACGCTCGGCGGCGCGTCGCTGGCCTGGGCGAATTCTGAAAGCGGCGCGCGCGGCTCGATCACGGACCTTGCCGAATACAAGGAGGGCAGCCTGCTCTGCCGGCGCTTTACCACGACGCGCGAAAGTTTTGATGGCGTGCTCCTGTTCAAGGGCGAGGCCTGTATGGTCGCGACCGGAGAATGGAAGATGACGGCCTTCGACACGCTGTAGATTCACCCGATGGCGGCCTGCAGACGGCCGTTTCCGCACGGGCTGGAATCTCCCGGCCGTCGAGCGCATATAGGGGGCGAACCCTTCTCGAACTCAGGCAGGAAGAATGCGCGACCCCTATGACGTGCTGGGCGTTGCAAAAAATGCATCGGCCAAGGACATCAAATCCGCCTATCGCAAGCTCGCCAAATCGCATCACCCGGACCAGAATCCGAACGATCCGAAGGCGCAGGACCGTTTTGCGGCTGCAAATCAGGCTTATGAGATTCTCGGCGACGAAAAAAGCCGGGGTGCTTTCGATCGCGGCGAGATAGACGCGGACGGCAAGCCGCGGTTTCAAGGCTTCGAGGGTGCCCAAGGCGGCGATCCGTTTGCCGGGTTTCGCCGCCAGCAGCAGCGCGGCCCGGCTGGCTCCAGATTCGAATTTCGCGGCGGCCGCGGCGATCCGCTCGGCGGCGGTTCGGCCGACATCTTCAGCGAGATTTTCGGACAGGCCTTTTCGCAGCAGCCGGGCGCCGGAGGCCAGCGCGCCAGCACGGCCGCGGACATGAACGTCACGCTCGACATCACCATCGAGGAAGCGGCGACCGCGCCGAAAGTCACCGCAATGTTTCCCGACGGTCGTAAGCTAGCGGTCAAGCTGCCGGCCTATGTCGAGGACGGCCAGACCATCCGGCTGAAGGGCCAGGGCGAACAAGGCCCCGCAGGAGCGGGCGACGCGCTGGTGAAGATCCGCTTCCGCCGGCATCCGCGCTACCGCGTCGAGGGCCGCGACCTTCATGCCGACCTTCCGGTGCCGCTTCGCGACGCCGTGCTCGGCGCGAAACTTCCCGTCGAAACGCCGACCGGGACGGTTGCGGTAAAAGTTCCGGCCTGGTCCAGCTCCGACAAGGTGTTGCGGCTGAAAGGAAGGGGACTGCCGGAAAAGACCGGCGGTCATGCCGATCTCTATGCCCATATCCGCGTCATGCTGCCCGAGGGCGGCGATCCCGCACTCGAAGCCGCGATCGCCAAGACGGCTTGACGCCTAGGGGCTCCCGTTCCCGATGAGCGCTTGAAGGCGCCATGGGCCTGTGCGATAGGGCTGCCCGAGGGTAGTGGATTGCGGAGAGCGACAATATGACGGTTGGTCAGGGCCTTATGGCCGGCAAGCGCGGCCTCATCCTCGGAGTGGCCAACAATCGCTCGATCGCCTGGGGCATCGCCAAGGCGTGCGCCGATCAGGGCGCCGAACTGTCGCTCACCTATCAGGGCGAGGCGTTCAGGAAGCGCGTCGAACCGCTTGCGGCCGAACTCGGCGCGCATGTCGCCGGCCACTGCGACGTCACCGACCCGGCAAGCCTCGACGCGGTTTTCGACAGTGTCGCGAAACATTGGGACCGGCTCGATTTCCTCGTTCACGCCATCGCCTTTTCCGACAAGGATGAGCTGACCGGCCGCTACATCGAGACGACGCGCGAGAATTTTCTGCGCACCATGGACATCTCGGTCTATTCCTTCACGACGATCGCCAAGCGCGCCGAACCGCTGATGACCAATGGCGGCTCCATGCTGACGCTGACCTACTATGGCGCGGAAAAGGTCATGCCGCACTACAACGTCATGGGCGTCGCCAAGGCGGCGCTGGAAGCCAGCGTGCGCTATCTGGCGGTCGATCTCGGCCAGAGCAACATCCGCGTCAACGCCATCTCGGCCGGGCCGATCAAGACCTTGGCGGCCTCGGGGATCGGCGACTTCCGCTACATTTTGAAGTGGAACGAGCTGAATTCGCCGCTAAAGCGCACGGTTTCGCCGGAGGAAGTCGGCGATTCGGGCATGTATTTCCTGTCCGACCTGTCGCGCGGCGTCACCGGCGAGGTGCATCATGTCGACGCCGGCTATCATGTCGTTGGCATGAAGGGCCTGGGCGTCCCCGACATTTCGACCGTCAAGGACTGAGTTCCCGCTGGCCCCGCAGGAGCGGACAGACTTGATGAGGGTCAGGACCCACTAATATGATCGAAATGGCGCCTGAAACGGCAAGAAGACGCGAGGAGAGACGCGAAGGTCGGGGTCTTCCCCCGGCCGAGCGGTTCGACAAAGCAGATTGCAGCCGTTTCGGCGTCCGAAGGATGTGGTCCATTTGCCCTGCTGCTTTTGTCGCGAAGGCTTGAAAATGGTAGACATTTCCTGCGCCTCCGCTCCTCGCATCAGACCAAATTGCCTCACACCATTTCGACCAGATTAATGGGTCCTGACCCTAAACTGCCGCTTCTTTATGTCGTTCGCCATGGCCAGACCGAATGGAATGCCGAATACCGGCTCCAGGGGCAGGCCGACACGGACATCACCGATAAGGGACGCAAGCAGGCCGATCGCAACGGCAAGAAGCTTGGCGGTCTGATCGACGATTCGCATCTGTTCGATTTCGTCGCCAGCCCGATGCGCCGGACCCGCGAGACGATGGAGCGCATTCTGGTGGCGATGGGGCTGGCCCCGGACGGCTATCGCACCGACGCGCGGTTGATGGAACTGCATTTCGGCGACTGGCAGGGTTTCACCTTCGCCGAACTCGAAGCGCGAAAGCCCGGCTCGACCGAGGGCCGGCTACTCGACAAATGGCGCTTCGTTCCGCCCGGCAAGGGCGCGGAGAGCTATGAAATGCTGCTCGGGCGCATCCGGCCATGGCTGGAAGCACTGGATCAACCGACCGTGTGCGTGACCCATGGCGGCGTGATCCGCACTTTGTTCAAGATGCTGCAAGGGATGTCCGACAACGAAGCAGCGGCCCTCGACATTGTCCAGGACCGCGTGCTGAGAGTCGAGAACGGCCGCGTGGATTGGTTATAGACTGCCTTATTCGTAAAGCTGCATGTCGGTAATCAGATTCTCGCCCGAGATCTCGTCATAGGCGAGCAGGATGTCCATGCCTTCCTTGATCGCGTCGACGTCGAACTCGCCCGGCAACTTGTAGGACTTGCCGTCGTCGAGCGTGATCGTGAGATTGTCCCTGTCGATCGCCGCGATCTGGCCTTCGGCCTCGGCGGCGAAGGCGGCGCTGGAAATCATGAAAACGGCGGCAACCGCGCCAATCAGGATACGCATGCTCTTCCCCTTTTCGCTGACGGTCCACGCGAGATCGCGGACGCACGATTTGAACGGCGGTTCGAAGAGAGCAGAAACATCTCCAATGTGTCAAAAGTAAAACCTACGGATGAAGGTTTGACCACCGGAAAAACGCATGGCGCCTCTTCCATTCCAATGGAACCGGAATGCGGCTCAATGATCCTGTTGAGCATGGCCTTTGCCGAATCGGGTTCCACTTTTCGGGATCATGCTCTAGAAGGCGAACCATAGCCGGTTCATAGCCGGACGGGGCCATATTCAATGTCGCACAACACGTTCGGACACCTGTTTCGCGTCACCAGCTGGGGCGAAAGCCACGGCCCCGCGCTCGGCTGCGTGGTCGACGGCTGTCCGCCAGCGATACGCTTCACGCTGGCCGACATCCAGAGCCAACTCGACAAACGCCGGCCCGGGCAGTCGCGCTTCGTCACGCAGCGGCGCGAGCCGGATGAGGTGCGCGTGCTTTCCGGCTTCATCATGGACGCGGACGGCGAGACCATGATCTCGACTGGCACGCCGATCTCGATGATGATCGAAAATGTCGATCAGCGCTCGAAGGACTATGGCGACGTCGCGAAACAATACCGGCCTGGCCATGCTGATTATGTCTATGACGCGAAATACGGCCTGCGCGACCATCGCGGCGGCGGCCGCTCCTCGGCCCGCGAAACCGCTGCCAGGGTGGCCGCCGGCGCGTTGGCCCGTAAAATCGTGCCTGGCATGAGCGTACGTGGCGCATTAATATCGATGGGGGAAAAATCGATCAACCGCGACAACTGGAACTGGAATTTCGTCGGCGACCCCGAAAACCCTTTCTTCACGCCCGACCCCGACTCGGTCGCGGTCTTTGCCGACTATCTCGACGGCATCCGCAAGGCCGGTTCCTCGGTCGGCGCGGTGGTCGAGATCGTCGCCGACGGCGTGCCGCCCGGCCTCGGCGCGCCGGTCTATGCAAAACTCGACCAGGACATCGCCGGCAACCTGATGTCGATCAACGCCGTGAAGGGCGTCGAGATCGGCATCGGCTTCGAAGCGGCGCGGATCACCGGCGAACAGAATGCCGACGAGATGCGCATGGGCAATGACGGCAAGCCGGTGTTCCTGTCCAACAATGCCGGCGGCATTCTGGGCGGCATCTCGACGGGGCAGGCGATCGTCTCGCGCTTCGCGGTCAAGCCGACATCGTCGATCCTGACGCCGCGCCGGTCGATCGACCAGGACGGCAAAGACGTCGAGATCATCACCAAGGGACGGCACGACCCCTGCGTCGGCATCCGCGCCGTGCCGATCGGCGAGGCCATGGTTGCCTGCACCATTGCCGATCATTATCTGCGCCATCGGGGACAGACCGGGCGGTGAATAGTGAATAGTGAATGGTGAATAGTAGAATTAAACCATAGCTGCTTGAAAATGGGCGGACATCCAAGATATCACCATTCACCATTCACCATTCACCATTCACTTTTGGATGAATTCGCCACATGCCCTATGACCAGAAGCAAGTCGTCGAAGCGCTGAGGGCGTTCGAGCGCGGCGAAATCGTCGTCGTCATGGATGATGACGGGCGCGAGAACGAGGGCGATTTGATCGTGGCTGCCGTACATTGCACGCCCGAGAAGATGGCCTTCATCGTGCGCCACACCTCCGGCATCGTCTGCACGCCGATGACCAAGGAGGATGCGAAACGACTGAACCTCGCGCCGATGGTGGCCGACAATGATTCGGCCCACACCACGGCCTTCACGGTCAGCGTCGATTTCAGGCATGGCACCACGACCGGCATCTCGGCCGAGGACCGCACGCTGACGGTCCGCAATCTTGCCAACGGCAATGTCGGTGCGTCGGATTTTTTGCGCCCCGGCCACATTTTCCCGCTGATCGCGCGTGAGGGCGGCGTGCTGATGCGCTCCGGCCATACGGAAGCCGCGGTCGATCTCTGCAAGCTCGCCGGCTTGCCGGCGGTGGGCGTCATTTCCGAACTGGTCAATGACGACGGCACCGTGATGCGCGGGCCCCAGGTCGAGGCCTTCGCCGCCGCCAATGGCTTGAAGCAGGTTTCCGTCGCCGATCTCATCGCCTATCGCCAGCGCAAGGAAACGCTGGTCCAGCGCGTCGAATGCTCCGACATCGAAACGCCGGGCGGCCAGGCCAAGGCCTTTACCTACATGCTGCCCTGGGACCCGATGCACCATCTGGCGATCGTCTTCGGCGACATTCGCGACGGCGAGGACGTGCCCGTCAGGCTGCATTCGGAAGATGTCGTCAGCGATGTGTTCGGAAGCGGGGCGGGCCTGCGCGACATCATGAAGTCGATGGGCGAAAACCGGCGCGGCGTCATCGTCTATCTGCGCGAAGGCTCGGTCGGCGTCGCCCATCAGGCGCGCAACCGCGCGGCTCCCGACGACCGCGAGAGCCATGACGAGGCGCTGCGGCGCGAAAGCGAATGGCGCGAGATCGGGCTCGGCGCGCAGATACTCAAGGATCTCGGCATTTCGTCGATCAGGCTGCTGGCCTCGCGCGAACGCCACTATGTCGGGCTGGAGGGTTTTGGCATCAGGATAACCGCGACAGAGATCATCTGATCGCCCCTGCGTAACCAGGAAAGGCTCCGGTCGTTGACCGGAGCCTGTTTCGCAAAGTCGGTTATTCCGCGGGTTGCGGCAAGGCAGAAGGCGAAGCATTGGAGCGGTGACCGGCCAGGCTCTTCTGCCCCAGCAGCACCGTTGTCAGCGAGACGGCTCCAGCCGCCACCGCTACCCAAAAGCCGTTGTGCGCGCCGAAATTGTCGATCACCCACCCGGCCGTAAACGACCCGAGCGCCATGCCGATGCCGATGCCTGTCATCACCCAGGTCACGCCCTCGGTCAGCATCGCTTCGGGAACGCGGCGCTCGATCAGTCCGAAAGCGGTGATGAAGGTCGGCGAGATCGCCACGCCGCTGACGAAGACGGCGAGCGCGAGCAGTGGCACCGTATCGGCGACCAGAAGCGGCAGCGTCGTCAGCGCAATGATGGCGACGGCGATGGCGAGTTGGCGCTGCAAGGGCATGGTCAGGTTGAGCGCCCCGACGATCAGGCCGACG
>JBGTLX010000446.1:0-1850 GCA_041743855.1 Rhizobiaceae bacterium
ATCCGCCGTCACCGCCGAGGCCGCGTGGCTGCCCGACAGCGCCGCCATCGGAATGCCCGGACCCGGATGCACCGCCCCACCGGCCAGATAGAGCCCCTTGATCCTGGTCCGCGCGCCCGGCCGCTGAAACGACGCCGCCCAGCCGTGGGAGGCCCTGCCGTAGAGCGCTCCACCCGTTGCCGGAAACATCGCCGCGAAATCCGAGGGCGTCGTCACCATCCTCTTGTCCGGTTGCGCCGCTATAGTCAGCCCGGCGCGCGCCATCCGCTCCAACACCCGTTTCTCGCATGCCACGATCTCCGCTTCGCTCAAATGGTTTTCGTCCGCCCGCGCCGGCGCGTTGACCAACAGGAAAAGCCTTTCGCAGCCGCCGGCCGGCGCTTCGTCCGTCACGTCGCGATCCTGCGCGCAGATATAGATCGTCGGATTTTGCGGCAGCTTTTCCCGGCCGAAAATATCGGTGAATTCCTGCTGGTAGGCGTTGGAGAAAAATACGGTGTGGCGCGACAGCGGAAAACCCGTCCCCTCGCCCTTGATCGACCAGGTGAGGGCCGACAGGGACCGATCCTTCGGCTTCCAGGGGACGACAGCGGGCCGGGCCGCAGCGCCCAGCAATCCGGAAAACAGCGCAGCCGGGTCGCCGTTGAACACAACCGCGTCGGCGTCGAACACTTCGCCCGACGCCAGCCGCACGCCGGATGCGCGCCTATCGCGGACAAGGATGTCCGAGACTTCGGCATCGTATCGAAAGACGACGCCGCGCTTCTTCGCCAGCCGTTCCAGCGCCCAAGCTACGCGCATCATGCCGCCCTCGACCAGCCAGACGCCCGTCTGCTCGACATGGGCAATCAGCATCAAAGGGCCGGGCGCGTCGAAGGGCGACGATCCGCAATAGGTGGCGTAGCGGCCAAAAAGCTGGCGCAGGCGCGGGTCGCGAAAATATCCGCCGATGGCATTCCAGAGCGAGGTGAAGGGCTGGATGCGGGTAAGAGCGGCCAGACCGCCGAGTCCGGCGGACCGTGCGAGACCGAGCGGGCTTGGCGACGGGTTCTCCATGAAGGAGGCGTTTAGCGTGTGGAACACTTCTTCGGCGCGTCCGCAAAAGGCGCGGTAACCGCGCGCTTCATCGGCGCCGGCAAGCGCCGCCACGGCGTCGGCGGTGCGGTTGATATCGGCATGAAGGTCGAAGGTCGAGCCATCCTCCCACGAGTGGCGCGCAAGGATGTCAGTCCGGGTGAGGCTCAGATGCTCGTCAAGCCGCGCGCCAGCGGCAGCGAAGATCGCATCCAGCACCCAGCGCATGGTGAAGACGGTCGGCCCGGAATCGATGCCGTGTCCGTCGACCGGGACCTCGCGCAGCTTGCCGCCCGGCCGCGCGGCCTTTTCGACCAGCGTGACAGAATATCCCCGCGCTCCAAGCAGCAGAGCCGCCACGAGACCGCCCATTCCCGCCCCGACCACGACCACGCGGTCGCGCGCCGGAGCGGATGCTTTCCTGTCAATGTCTATTTTGCGTAACATAAGCTTGTGTCAATTATCATTTACATGCATTCTAGTCCACAGCAGGTGACACGAGGAGGAGCCGGCAATGGCGGGCGAGGACCTTTCGCAACGGATCGAGGATGCGCTGCAGAAATCGCTGGCGCGAGCGAAGGGGCCGTCGGCGCCGCCTCTGCTGGCCAAGGCCTTTTCACACTCTGTCTTTCCCGCCGGACAGCGCATCCGCCCGCGGCTGACTTTGTCGGTGGCGCTTGCCTGCGGCGACGACCAGCCGCTGCTGTCCAGTGCGGCGGCGGCGGCGGTCGAATTGCTGCATTGCGCTTCGCTCGTTCATGACGACATGCCCTGCT
>JBGTLX010000447.1:0-1737 GCA_041743855.1 Rhizobiaceae bacterium
GCGCTTGGGCCAGACCGGCGCTCAGCGCCAAAGCGGCGGTGGCGGCGAGCAGAAAATACTTCCTCATTCATTCCTCCCTTTGAACAGGCGGACACACGATGCGTCCACCACACGAAATCAACCCGGATACCAGACGACACGGGGGTCGTTTTGCGGACGCTCGTAGGCCCAGGCCTGGTCGATAAGCTTTTCCAGATCATAGTTCGGCTGCCAGCCCAAAAGTCTCCTGGCCTTGCCATTGTCCATCCAGCTGGAGTGGTACGCACTCGGGATGTCGATGGAATCGAGGCCGCGCGCGCGCTTGAGATGGGCCGCAACCTCGCCATAATCGACAGGGCGGTCCATGCAGATGTTGAAGAGCTGCCGCTCGGCCTGCGGATTGTCGAGCGCGGCGAGGATCGCCGAAACCAGATCGTCGACATGGACGAAATTGCGCTTCAGCGGGTGGCCGTCGGCGTCGCGCAGCAGCGGCACGACGCCATCCCTGGCGCAGCGTTCCGCTTCGTCCCGCGAGACGAGCTGCTTCCAGTCCGGGCCGCCGAACACATCGTCGCCGAAAGACAGGCTGTACCGGAAATCGTCCCTGTCCATGATCCATGGCGCGCGCAGGCAGCAGCCATTGGTTCCGTACTGGATGCCAAACTGCTCCAGCATCACTTCCTCCAGAACCTTGGAAAGCGCGTAGCAGCCCGGATAGGCCATGTGCAGCGCATCTTCGGTAATCGGCTTGTCGCGGCGGTAGTGAAAGTGCCCGATTGCGGCGTCGCCGCCGATCAGGATGAACTGGCGCGCGGTCGGGCTCTGGCGGAATTCCTCCAAGAGCCAAAACAGGCCCTTCACCGTCACGTCCATGACGTCCTCGTGCGTTTCCTTGCAGGTGGCGAGGTGGACGACATGCGTCACGCCGGCCAGCGCATCGACGACCACGCCACGCTCGGCGATCGAACCCCGCGCCACTTCGACCCGGTCCCGTTCATCCAGCAGGCGGTTGTGGCAAAGCGCGCGGATGCGAGTTTTGGAGAACCGGGGATCGTCCAGCATCCGGGCGATCAAATTTCGCCCTACCTTGCCCGTAGCCCCGGTCACAAGGAGCAGCATCGGTCATCCTCCCGCTTTTAGCTAATATTAGCCTGGTTTGCTCGTCAACGGGTATTTGTCCTACAAAACTGATTTTTGCTCGAGGCCGCGAACGATTTTCCAGCTGCCCTTGATTGACGCCCGCGATGCGTTCCGCATAATGGCCCTGTCGGTTTTTCCCGGGAGGTGATGGGCCGAGCAGCGTTGGCGACAAATTCCGCGTTCAGGCGGAGGCGACTGACGGCGAGACTGCGGGAGGCAGGAAAACGGGTGGCGGTTCTCGAACTCACCAACATTTCAAAACATTTCGGCGCGATCCAGGCCGTCAACGACGTGTCGTTTTCGCTTGAGGCGGGCGAGGTCGTCGGCCTGATGGGCGACAACGGCGCCGGCAAATCGACGCTGGTCAAGATGATCGCCGGCAACTTTCGCCCGAGCGAAGGGGCCATGCGCATGGACGGCCAGGACCTCGTGCTTCACCGGCCGGTCGAGGCACGCCGGCACGGCATCGAGATCGTGCATCAGGATCTGGCGCTGTGCAACAATCTGACGGCCGCCGCCAATGTTTTCCTCGGCCGCGAATTGAAGCGCGGCATCGGCCCTTTCCGCGTGCTCGATTACGCCGCCATGTATCGGCGCTCCGCGCAAATCTTTGCCGAG
>JBGTLX010000448.1:0-1508 GCA_041743855.1 Rhizobiaceae bacterium
ATCTTCGGCTCGACCCTCGGCGTCTCGGCCAGCTACGTGATGCTGTTCGTGCTCTTCGGCGCGTTCATGGAGCGCAGCGGCACCGGCCAGCTGTTCATGGACTTCGCGATGTCGATCACCGGCCACGCGGCCGGTGGGCCCGGCAAGGTCGCCGTGGTGTCGTCGAGCCTGTTCGGAACCGTGTCCGGGAGCGCAGTGGCGAACGTGATGGTCGACGGCCCGCTCACGATCCCGCTGATGAAGCGCACCGGGTTCCGCCCGCCGTTCGCGGCGGCCATCGAGGCGGTCGCGTCGACCGGCGGACAAATCATGCCGCCGATCATGGGCGCCGCGGCATTCGTCATGGCCGAGTTCATGGCCGTGCCCTACGCAACGGTCGCCCTCTGGGCGTTGATTCCGGCGCTGCTGTACTACGTCGCCGTGTTCTTCTCCGTGCATTTCGAGGCGAGGCGCCACGGCCTCGCCGGCGTGCCCAGGTCGCAACTGCCGCGCTTCGGCGCGGTGATGCTGCAACGGGGTCACCTGTTCCTGCCGATCGCCGTCGTTCTGGGCGGCTTGATGCTCGGCTACTCGGCGCCGCTGTGCGCGCTGGTCGGCGCGATCTCGTGCCTGCCGATCGCCCTGCTGAGAACGTCGACGCGCGAGGGCATCGCCTGGCGCAACGTCACCGACGCGCTGGTGGACGGCGCGCGCAATACGCTGGCGGTGGCGATGGCCTGCGCCTGCGCCGGCATCGTGATCGGCTGCGTGACCATCACCGGCCTGGGCATCGTGTTCACGCAGGTGGTCGTCGCGCTCGCGCAGAACTCGCTGATACTCGCGCTGGTGCTCACGGCGATCGCCGGCATCGTCCTCGGCATGGGCATGCCGACGACCCCTTCTTACATCGTCATGGTTGCGCTGCTCGTGCCCGCGCTGATCAAGCTCGGCGCGATCCCGCCGGCTGCGCACATGTTCGCGTTCTATTTCGCCATCCTGTCCGCGATCACGCCGCCGGTGGCCCTTGCGGTGTTCGCGGCCGCGAGCATTGCCAAGGCGGACATGTGGCGTTCCGGTTTCGAGGCGATGCGGGTCGCCGCGCCGGCGTACATCGTGCCGTTCATGTTCGTCTACGAGCCGTCGCTGCTCATGATCGGCAACTGGACGACGATCGCCATGTCGACGATCACGGCCACGATCGGCGCGACATGCCTCGCAGCCGGGATGATGGGCTACCTGAAGCGCCGGTGCGCCTGGTGGGAGCGTGTGCTGCTGCTGCTCGCGGCCGTGCTGCTGATCAAGCCGGGCTACATTACCGACGGGATCGGCCTTGCGCTGTTGTGCGTCGTGCTGATCGCGCAGTTCCGGATGGCTGCGCGCACGACTTAGCTGTTCATTGAAAGAATGGTGTCATCCCGTTGTCCCGCTCGGGATGACACCTTTTGGGATCCATCGCGAGCGTTCCAGCGAACTGACAGGGGCGCATTGATCCAACGACGGAGGACGCATGAATACGAGACGACGCATCA
>JBGTLX010000449.1:0-2386 GCA_041743855.1 Rhizobiaceae bacterium
GGACATCAAGACGCATGTCGTCGACAAGGGCCAGTCGCTGATCGGCGAGGGCGAGTTCGACTGGGTGTTTTATCAGCGCGGCGTGCTGATCTCGATGTTCACGGTCGAGGCGCTCAAGGCCGCGCAGGCGAACTTCGACACCAAGGTGGTAACCGCCGAACAGCTTCGCTGGGGTTTCGAGAATCTGAAGATCGACGACGCCAAGCTCGCTGAAATCGGCATGACCGGCATGATCGCGCCGTTCTCGACCTCATGCGCCGACCATTCGGGCCACGCTGGCGCGTGGATGCTGGAATGGGACGGGGCGAAGTTCGTCAAGGTTTCCGACCTGCTCACCGCCGACCAGGGCGTGATCGCGCCGCTGGTCGAGGCCGAGGCTAAAAAATACGCCGAAGCCAACGCGCCTTGGCCGATGAACGACGAGTGCAAGTTGTAGCTGTTCTTCCTTCTCCCCCGCTTGCGGGGAGAAGGTGGCCCGAAGGGCCGGATGAGGGGCAGCGCCAAACCTAGCCAAGTTCGCTCTGCCCCTCATCTGCCTGCCGGCATCTTCTCCCCGTGAACGGGGAGAAGGGCGCTGCCGCACAGTTTTCGCCACAACATGAAATCGAAACCCCCATGAACCAAGCCGCAGGCAATTTAGCGGAAATCCCCATCCTCTCGGTCAACAACATCGAGGTGATCTACGACCACGTCATCCTGGTGCTGAAGGGCGTGTCGCTGACCGTGCCGCAAGGCGGCATCACGGCGCTTCTGGGGGCGAACGGCGCGGGCAAAACCACCACATTGAAAGCCATCTCCAACCTTCTGCGCGCCGAGCGCGGCGAGGTGACCAAGGGCGCCATCCTGTTCGAAGGCAGCGAGGTGCAGGCGCTGTCGCCGAACGATCTGGTCAGGCGCGGCTGCATCCAGGTGATGGAGGGCCGCCACTGCTTCGGGCATCTCTCGGTCGAGGACAATCTGATGACGGGCGCATTCACGCGCCGCGACGGCAAGGCCGCGATCCTTCGCGACCTCGACAGCGTTTACCAGTATTTCCCGCGCCTGAAACTGCGCCGGTCGAGCCAGGCCGGCTACATTTCAGGCGGCGAGCAGCAGATGACCGCGATCGGGCGCGCGCTGATGTCGAAGCCGAAAATGATCCTGCTCGACGAGCCCTCCATGGGGCTCGCGCCGCAACTGGTCGAGGAAATCTTCGAGATCGTGAAAAAGCTCAACGAGGAGCAAAGCGTGTCCTTCCTGCTGGCCGAGCAGAACACGAACACGGCGCTGCGCTACGCCAAATACGGGTACATTCTGGAATCCGGCCGCGTCGTGCTCGACGGCGAGGCGGCCGCCCTGCGCGAGAACGAGGACGTCAAGGAATTCTATCTCGGCATCGCCGGCGAGGGCCGCAAATCCTTCAAGGATGTGAAGCATTACAAGCGCCGGAAGCGCTGGCTGGCGTGAGTCAGGCTATCTGCTCGGCCTCAGCATTCCGAAGGTTTGCCGGGAAGTCTTGTCGCAGCGTCAAAGGCAATCCCGCCATTGCTCCACGCCCCGGTTTTCGCTATGTGCGCTGGAGACGAATTCGGAGACCTGCGCCATGGCTGATCACATCCCCGACGCCCCTGTCGAAATGGGCGCGAAAATGGATTATTCCCAGCACGACAAGACCTATTCCATGTTCCTCGGGCTGGCGAAATATGCCACTCTGCATTGCGCCGCGCTGCTCATCGCCATGGCCTTCGGGTTCTTCACCAGCGGCGGCTTTTTCTCGGGCGTGGCGCTCTTTATCCTGATCTCGGCGGTCGGCATCTATCTGCTGAGATAAAATATAATCCGATGTCCGGGGCGCGGCCGTAAGGGGCCGACCGGGGTTTTACGCCGGTATGCTTCCAGCCGAAAGGACCATAGTGTGGGACAGACGATCCTCATTCCGCGTGAGATCGACCCGAACGAGGCGCGCGTCGCAGCCTCGCCGGACAGCGTCAAAAGGCTGGCGGCACTCGGCTTCGAGGTGGTCGTGGAAGCCGGCGCGGGCGCTGGCTCGCGCATCCCCGACGGCGAGTTTGAGAAAGCCGGCGCTAGGATCGGCAAGGCGTCGGACGCCGGCAAGGCCGATGTCGTGCTGAAGGTGCGCCGGCCGACCGAGGCCGAGCTCAAGGGCTACAAGCAAGGCGCCGCGGTCATCGCCATGATGGACCCCTATGGCAACGACGCGGCGGTGGCCGCCATGGCCAAAGCCGGCGTGACGGCGTTTTCGATGGAGTTCATGCCGCGCATTTCGCGCGCGCAGGTGATGGACGTGCTGTCGTCGCAAGCCAATCTCGCGGGCTATCAGGCGGTCATCGACGGGGCTGGCGAATATGACCGCGCGCTGCCGATGATGATGACGGCGGCCGGCACC
>JBGTLX010000450.1:0-2207 GCA_041743855.1 Rhizobiaceae bacterium
GCGGCCTTGATCGCGTTCGCGACGCGTTCGCCGGCGTAGTCGCCGCCCCGCACCGACAGGAGCGACGCGCTTAACCCCCGCAGGACCGCATGGCGAAGCGCATTGAACGACCCGCCGCCGACATCCTCGCCCATGGCGCCGGGGTTCGACGCGCCGGGCACGAAATCTCCGGCGACGCGGCCGCGCCGGTCGATATGCGCCCCGCCGACTGCAAGGAGATGGGTCATGGCTTCCTTTGCGATCCGGGTGCAGCCTTCAAGCAGCCGAGCTTATAAACCGCTTCGCGCCCGCACAACCGATTCGGCCAGCGCTGCGTCGATCGGAGCCTCCTGCCGGATCGTACAGCCAACAGCCGACCCGATTATTCATGAACGAAAAAAGAACAAAAGTTCGATTAAATCGATAATTCAGTGAGATAGCCCCTCTTGCCAAAGCGGAACAAAACAGATACAAATTTCCAGACATACCGGACTGAACGGCCTTCATTGGCGACCAAGGGGTGATATCATGGCTCAGAATTCGTTGCGGCTTGTCGAGGAAAAATCGGTGGACAAATCAAAGGCGCTCGATGCCGCGCTCTCGCAGATCGAGCGCGCATTCGGCAAAGGCTCGATCATGCGTCTCGGCGCAAACGAGAAGATCGTTGAGATCGAAACGATCCCGACCGGGTCGCTCGGGCTCGACATCGCGCTCGGTGTCGGCGGCCTTCCGCGCGGCCGCATCATCGAGATTTACGGCCCTGAAAGCTCCGGCAAGACGACCCTTGCGCTGCACACGGTTGCTGAAGCGCAGAAGAAGGGCGGCATCTGTGCGTTCGTCGACGCCGAACATGCGCTCGATCCGGTCTATGGCCGCAAGCTCGGGGTCGATCTGGAAAATTTGCTGATCTCGCAGCCCGATACCGGCGAACAGGCGCTTGAAATCTGCGACACGCTGGTGCGCTCAGGCGCCATCGACGTACTGGTCGTCGACTCCGTTGCGGCGCTGACGCCTCGGGCCGAAATTGAGGGCGAAATGGGCGATTCGCTGCCGGGAGCCCAGGCGCGGCTGATGAGCCAGGCGCTGCGCAAACTGACGGCGTCGATCTCGCGCTCCAACACGATGGTCATCTTCATCAACCAGATCCGCATGAAGATCGGCGTCATGTTCGGCTCGCCCGAAACCACGACGGGTGGCAACGCGCTGAAATTCTACGCGTCGGTCCGCCTCGACATCCGCCGTATCGGCGCGGTCAAGGATCGCGACGAGGTGGTCGGCAACCAGACGCGGGTCAAGGTGGTCAAGAACAAGCTCGCGCCGCCCTTCAAGCAGGTCGAATTCGACATCATGTATGGCGAGGGCGTTTCCAAGACCGGCGAACTGGTCGATCTCGGCGTCAAGGCCGGCGTGGTCGAAAAATCCGGCGCGTGGTTCTCCTATAATTCGCAGCGCCTCGGCCAGGGCCGCGAGAACGCCAAGCTGTTCCTGCGCGACAATCCCGATACCGCCAACGAAATAGAAATGGCGCTCCGGCAAAATGCCGGGCTGATCGCCGAGAAGTTTCTGGAAAACGGCCCGCGCGACGATTTCGAGGACGACGCAGAAGCCGGCGCTATGTAGTTTTTCGCGCCTGGCCGGAGCGGCTATCGACAAGCCCCGTGTTTGTGGACAGGCTGAAATGGTGGTGCGCCAGAACCTGTTCCATTCCAATGAAATCGGAATAGGCTCCATCGTTTTGTTGGAGCATGATCTTTTCCGAAAACCGGTTTCCACTTTTCGGGATCATGTTCTAAAAGGCCGTGTCCAAGTGCGGCGACAGGCGATATCCCAAAGGCATAGATATGAGCGGCGTCAACGAGATCCGGTCGGCATTCCTCGACTATTTTCAAAAGAACGGCCATGAGGTCGTCGCCTCCAGCCCGCTGGTGCCGCGCAACGATCCGACGCTGATGTTCACCAATGCCGGCATGGTGCAGTTCAAGAACGTTTTTACGGGTCTGGAGCCTCGGCCATATTCACGCGCGGCCACGTCGCAGAAATGCGTTCGCGCCGGCGGCAAGCACAACGATCTCGACAATGTCGGCTATACCGCGCGCCACCACACCTTCTTCGAGATGCTCGGCAATTTCTCGTTCGGCGACTATTTCAAGGAACACGCGATCGGGCTTGCTTGGGACCTGCTGACGAAGGAATTCGCGCTTCCCGCCGACAAACTTCTGGTGACCGTC